>JAGBAV010000155.1 GCA_017938795.1 Clostridia bacterium | reverse complement strand
GCTCGCCGGGCTCTTCGGCGCGGGCGCGATGCTCGTCGCCCGGGGCGGCCTTCGCGCCTGCCCGCCTGCGCAGCGCATGCCCGCCGCCGTCTTCGGCTTCGTCGGCGGGGTCGCCGGGCGCGCCGCGCTGCTGATGTTTGCCGCACGGCATTCCGGCTCCGCCGCGCTGGCCGCCGTGCAGGCCCCGCTGCTCCTCCCGCTTGCCGCGCTGCTCTGCGCGCGGGGGCTGCTGCGCCGTCTGCCCGCCCTGCGCGCGCCGTGCCTGCTCCCCGCGCTGTGCGGGCTCGGCGGGCTGATCGAAGGGTTTGCCGGCGCGGGCGGTCTTTTGCTTATCTCGCTCTTTGATACAGGCGGCGTGCGGCGCAGGCAGCGGCTGCCCGGCGGGGGTGCGCTGCTGTGCTGCCTGTGCGCGCAGGGCGGCGCGCTGCTGCTCACACATCTGTCCGGTCAGGCGCAGGTCTTCCCCGGCCGCCCGCTCCTCCTGCTCGCCCTCGGCGCGGCTGCGGGCGCCGCCGGCGCACAAAGACAGCGCGGCACGCTTCCCCGGTCCCTGCATGCCGCGCTGTCCGTCCTCACGCTCCTTGCCGCGCTCTCGTGTCTGGAGCAGGCGCTCTCACGCCGCCTTCTTCCCTGACAGCAGGATCATCCCGAACAGGCCGCCCGCCGCGATGCCCATCCCCAGATCCGCCAGATGCGCCGTCAGCCTCGGGCTCTGCCCCATCATCAGGCTGTAGCACACAATCCCCAGCGCCATATACAGAAGCCCTGTGCATGCCCCGCGCATCGCGCCGCCCTCCGTGCCCCCATCCATTGCGGAGGCCACGGCAGCGAGGATCGCCACGAATTTGATCACCTGATTGATCGCCGTGATCGCGCGGTCGCTGGCGTCCCACCAGTTCAGGATCAGCGCGAACGCTGCCACCGCGCCCACCGTGATCGCCGCGCCCAGCAGCACGCCGCGCAGCACTGCGCCCAGCGCGCCCTTCCCCTTCCCCCGGCGCATGCCCCGCCGCACGGAGCGCGTGAAGGAATCCAGCCCGCGTTCCCTGCGGGGAATAAACGAATCGCCTTCCATGATCATCCCTCCCGTGGACGGAAAAAGCCCCGCCCTGTCATGGTCAACCCTATGACGGAGCGGGGCTTTGTATGCGGGATTACAGCAGGGTCTCGGCGTCGTTGTTGATGGACAGAGTGTCCACGTTCTTGACGGCCCAGCGGGCGATCATCATCTGGCTCTTGGCCTCGCCGACCTCGATGGTCAGCACTTCGTCCTTGATGCGGACGATGGTGCCGTAGATGCCGCCGATGGTGCAGATGCGGTCGCCGACCTTCAGGTTCTTGAGCATCTCCTGCGCTTCCTTGTCCTTCTTGCGCTGCGGACGGATCAGCATGAAATAGAAGATCACGAAGATCAGGATCATCGGCAGGAACTGCACGGCGTAGTAGATGATGGCAGCGCCGGTGGACATCTCGGGCATCTCGGCGGCAGCGGCGGCGTCGGTGGCGGTCGCAGCGGCCTCAGCCAGCATATTCATCAGTTCGTACTTCATAGGAAAAGACACATCCTTTCAAAATTTTGAAAACCAACTTCACTATTATACATGGCGGACCGGAAAACTTCAAGTATTGCGTGAAATTTCCCGCCTGACCCATGTCAGATTTTTCTGCTCAGTACCGGGCGAAGCATTCCTTCACCGTCTGATAGGAGAGCTTGGGCCTGCGGTACTGGCTCACCACGCCCTTGTTGTTGATGCAGCCCGGCCGCTTGTCAAACCAGCTCTCGTCCACGCGCACATCGGCGAACTGCCACAGGAAGATGCCCGCGCAGTCCGGATGGGAGAGCACCGCGTCGATCTGCCGCGCGATGATCTGCGCCTGCCGCTCCTCGGTCCATTTCATCGCACCGGGATCGCGGTAGCCGTAGATCGCGCCCGCGCCGATCTCGCTGACGATCACGGGCTTGCCCGCGCCGCCGTTCGCCTCCACATAGGCCGCCATGTTCTTCACATGCAGCGTCGGGTCCGTCGGGTGATACCAGAGCGGATAGAGATTCACGCTCGCGATGTCGCAGTCCGCGAAGATCAGGCTGCCCTTGCGGTCCAGCAGCGCCGCCGTCACGGGGCGCGAGCTATCCAGCCGCCGCAGCAGATCGAGGTTCCAGCGGTAGATCGCCGCGCCCTCCGGCGTGATATCGTCGCACTCGTTGAGGCAGCCCCAGATGACGATGGACGGATGATTGACGTGCTGGGCGATCATCTCGCGCACGCACTGCTCCGTCTGCCCGGCGAAGAGCGGGTGCTGCATCTGCGCCAGCGTCAGCCCGCGCGCGTGGGACTCCTCCCACACGAGCATGCCCATCTCGTCGCACAGGTCGAGGAAGCGCGGGTCGTTCGGGTAATGGCAGGTGCGCACGGCGTTGGCGCCCATGTCCCGCATCATCTGCAGGTCGCGCGTCATGACCTCCACCGGCACGGCGCTGCCCAGCGCGCCGTAATCCTCATGGCGGTTGAAGCCCTTGATGCGCACGCTCTCGCCGTTGATGCAGAGCCGCCTGCCCTGCAGCGTCACCTCGCGGCAGCCGAAGCGGTCGATGAGGTCGTCCTCCAGCGCGCCGTCCACGGCCAGCTCCGCCTGCAGCAGGTACAGTTGCGGCCGCTCCGGGCTCCACGGCGTCACATCGCCCAGCTCAATGCATTCGCTCAGCCCGCAGCGCCCGCCGGCCTCCAGCGTGACCGGCGCGGTGTATACGCCGCCGTCCGCTGCGGAGAGCTTCACGCTCACCGTCACGTCCTCCCCGCAGAGGCTGCGCACGCTCACGGTGACATAGCCCTTCCATTCGCCGCCCTCGCGCTTGGTGACGATGCGCAGCTGCTCGATATACGCGCGGCGCAGCTGCTGCAGCCCGACGGGCCTGTTGATCCCGCCGTAGCTGTAGTAGTCGTTCTCCACATGCAGCGCGGAGGCCTCGCCGTAGCGGTTGTCCGCCTCCACGCGCAGCACATGCTCGCCCTGCGGCACATCCCGCGCGATCACGTCAAACGCCGTGTACGCGCCGTAGTGCTCCGCCAGCAATTCGCCGTCAAGGTAGACCTTCGCCATGAAGCTCACCCCGCCGAAGACAAAGCGCAGCGTGCCGCCGCCGACGAACCGGTTCTCATAGGCCGCGCGGCCCTTGTAGGTGCGAAGCCCGGGGATGCTCTCCCACACGGAGGGGACGCTCACGCGCACAGGCGCATCCAGCCCGCCCTCGTCAAGGGTCGTCATCGTCCATACCGGGGCAAGCTGCAGCTCCCTGCGGACATGATGCTCAGCAAACAGTCGTAGCATGGTGATCCTCCTGTGCCGGTCAGAAGTTGCGGCTCATGTCGTATCGGTTGAAGAAATCGCGGCGGAACTCCTCGAACCTGTCCTCCTCGATCGCCGTGCGGATGCGCTCCATCAGGCGCAGCAGGTAGCGCAGGTTGTGGATGGTCGCCAGCCTGCCGCCGGTGATCTCGCCCGCCTTGAGCAGGTGGCGGATGTACGCGCGGGAGTAGTTCTGGCAGGCGTAGCAGTCGCAGCCCTCCTCAATCGGGCCGAAGTCGTGCGCATACTGCGCGTTTCGGATGACGAGGCGGCCGTTGTCGGTGAAGCAGGTGCCGTTGCGCGCGACGCGGGTCGCCAGCACGCAGTCGAACATATCCACGCCGCGGTACACGCCCTCGACGAGACAGTCCGGGCTGCCCACGCCCATCAGGTAGCGCGGCTTGTTCTGCGGCATATGGGGCATGATCGCGTCGAGCATGCCGTACATGATCGGCTTGGGCTCGCCGACGGAGAGGCCGCCGATGCCGTAGCCCGGGAAGTCCATATCGGTCAGCACCTTCGTACTCTCAATGCGCAGATCCTCATAGAACGCGCCCTGAATGATGCCGAACACCGCCTGATCCTCACGCGTGTGGTGCAGCTTGCAGCGCTGCGCCCAGCGGTGCGTGCGGTGCATGGCCTCCATCGCCGTGCGGTGATCGCAGGGGTACGGGGAGCAGACGTCAAACGCCATCGCGATGTCGCTGCCCAGCGCCTGCTGGATATCCATAGAGGTCTCCGGGCCGATGAACATCTTGCTGCCGTCCAGATGGCTGCGGAAATGCACGCCCTCCTCCTTGATCTTGCGCAGGCTCGCGAGGGAAAAGACCTGGAATCCGCCGGAGTCCGTGAGGATCGGGCGATCCCAGCTCATGAAGCGATGCAGGCCGCCGGCCTCGCGCACGAGATCCTCGCCGGGGCGGATGTGCAGGTGATAGGTGTTGGACAGGATGATCTGGGATCCGATCTCCTTGAGCTCGCGGCTGGTCATCGCCTTGACGGTGGCCTGCGTGCCGACGGGCATGAAGATCGGCGTCTGGATATCGCCGTGGGGCGTATGCACCACGCCTCTGCGGGCATGGGTCTTTGCGTCCTTCTTGACGAGGTCAAATGTGACTGCGGGCGGCATATTATACGTTCCTTTCCGCGCGGAGCGCTGTACACGCGCAAGCGCAAGAGAATGATTTCCCGACGATTATAGCATGCATTCCCCGGCCGTTCAAGCTTTGTTTGACAGTCAGATTCCGCCATGATATAATAAGGAAAATTTGACGGCGGTCAGTCGTGCCGCCCGCACGGAGGAAGAGTTATGAGCGAACCCAGCAGACGCCGCAGACATATCCCGCAGGAAATGAACGACGCCCTGAACGGCGCCCAGAGCAGCTACAGCAACGACACCTACAGCACCAAGTCCTACGGCAGCAGCGCCGCCGCGCAGGACGCCTACAGCGAGCGCCCGGTCTATCAGCCCAGCTACAGCCGCGAGCCGGAGCCGGAGCAGCCCTCCTATCAGCAGCCCTCCTATCAGCAGCCCTCCTATCAGCAGCCCGTCTACCGCAGCGCGCCGCCCCAGCCCGAGCAGCCCAATGTCGTGGTCAACGTCCGCACAGACAGCAGCCTGAGCCGCGAATCCAAGTTTGACGGCGGCCTGCTGGGGATGATCGGCTGTTCGCTGCTCTCCTTCTTCCTGACGGTCTTCTCCTTCGGCCTGCTCGCGCCCTACGCCATGTGCGTCTTCTACCGCTGGGAGGCGAGGCATACCGTCATCAACGGCAGGCGTCTGCATTTTGACGGCACCGCCCTGCAGCTCTGGGGCAAGTGGCTCCTGTGGATGCTGCTGACCATCATCACCTTCGGCATCTACGGCTTCTGGCTGAGCATCAAGCTCAAGCAGTGGAAGACCAAGCACACGCACTTCGCGTAATCACCGGCATACAGCAAGGAGCGTATCCTCAGCGGATACGCTCCTGTTTTTTTGCTTCTGTTCCCTGCAGGGCACGCCGGTCTGCCATGCCTGTCCCATCGCCATGCATCGGCCACGGGCGCTGAACTTCGGAGCGTATCCCGCTCCTTCGGAAGATGCCCCCGGCGGCACGCCGGTCTGTCATGCCTGTCCCATCGCCATGCATCGGTCACGAACGCTGAGCTCCGGAGCATGTCCCGCTCCTTCGGAATATGCCCCCGGCGGCACGCCGGTCTGCCCCGCGTCTCCCATCGCCATGCATCGGCCACGGGCGCTAGACTCCGCAGCGTATCCCGCTCCTTCGGAATATGCCCCCGGCGGCACGCCGGTCTGTC
>JAGBAV010000154.1 GCA_017938795.1 Clostridia bacterium | reverse complement strand
GCCCTTAGGATCCTGCCTGAGGGACGAGTCCCTCAGACTCCCTTCGTCGCTTCGCGGCGGTTCAAAGGGGCTGGAGCGTGCGCCGCAATAGGTCGCTTCGCTCCCGCTGCGGCGTATGGGACAGCGCGCTGCGGCGCATGGGGGATGATAAGGGCTGCCGCCCTTAGGATCCTGCCTGAGGGACGAGTCCCTCAGACTCCCTTCGTCGCTTCGCGGCGGATTAAAGGGAGAATTCTGCGTCGAGTGCTTTGAGGAAAGCGGCGCATCGCTCATCCTCGAGCAGCCGGTCATATGCCGCGCGCACAGCGTCGACAAAGGCGGCGTCAAGCGCCTCCGTGCCATAGTCCGTCAGCGGGCAGACGGCGTGCGCCCGCGGGTCCATCTTTACCTTCGTGCGCCCGCTCTTAAGGAACTTCAGATACAGCGGGAACAGGCGGCACGCCAGCGGCCTTTGCTCCCTGTCACATGCGCCGCTGCAGACGAGCAGCTGTGCGTCCTCCCCGCCCAACGCATATCCCGCCGGAATCACCTTCGCAAAGCTGCAGTCTTTGAACAATTCCGCCTCGCCGGGGAAGAGCAGCATGCCTGTCGTCTCGTCGCCCTTACAGCATGCGCCCTCGCACAGGCGGCCGCAGTCGGTCTTCAGCGGGGTGAGGCTGCCAAGCAGCGCGCGGGCGTCAAGTACGGCTTGTGTGGACATGGTGTTTTCCTCCTGACGATCATCTCGTTTCATGATAACAGCCGCCTCGCCTCTTGTCAATCACGACCAGAAACGATATAATATACAATCAGGGAATGTCTATGGATTTTCCGATGGACTGCAAAAGACAGCCTGTGGAAGAGATGGAGGGAATACCATGTCCGCTACCTATATCTGCTGCGCCGCCGAGCGCCATTTCAGCCGGGACAGCATGGGCACGCTCATTCAGGGGACAATGCCTGAATGCGCGCAGGAGCTGCTTGACCGCTACGCCGGTACGGTGCAGACCGTCTATCTCGACCCGCCCTTCAATACAGGCAAGCGATTTGATATGAAGGTGCGCATCGGCGAGAAGGGCTACCGTACGGGCTCGCCCACGCTGGCGATTCCCGCCTACGACGACCGCTGGCCCGACCGCAGCGCATACATGGACATGATGCGCAGCACGCTGGAGCTGGCGCGCGCTCTGATGAAGAAGGAGGGCACGATCTTCCTGCACATCGACGCGCGCATGCATGCGCACATGCGCCTGCTGATGGACGAGATCTTCGGCGAGAGCAACTTCCTCAACGAGATCATCTGGAGCTATCAGACCGGCGGGCGCGCGCGCACCTATTTCCCGCGCAAGCACGATGTGATTCTCTTCTATGCGAAGTCGCGTTCCTATTATTTCGATCTGAAGTCCGTGCCGGTATCCTCCCGCGCGCAGACCCGCACCAACCACATGCGCCGCGGCGTCGATGAGGATGGGCGCGCCTATCGCTCCATCGTCTCCGCCGGCAAGGAATACCGTTATTATGACGACGACCCGGTCTACCCCGGCGACGTTTGGGATGACATCAGCCATCTGCAGCAGAAGGACCCCGAGCGTACCGGCTATGACAACCAGAAGCCGGAGAAGCTCCTTGAGCGCATTATCCTCTGCTCCACGCAGGAGGGGGATCTGGTCTGCGATCTCTTCTCCGGCAGCGGCACGACTGCAGCCACCGCAGCGAAGCTCGGCCGCAGGTTCCTCTGTCTGGATCAGAGCCCCATGGCCCTCGCCGTCACCGGCAAGCGCCTGTGGCAGACGCCCGGCGGCAAGGAGCGGGACTTTGGCTATGAGGTGAATGCCCCCTGCGCGCCGGACGACTGTGAGGTCGACGCGGAGGTCTTCCCGGCCATCACCTCCTACACCGTGCGCCTGATCAGCTATGACTCGCCTGAGGCGAGGGAGGCCGGTATTTCCGGGCTGGACGCGGTGGATCAGTGGGCGGCGGGCTTTGTGCAGGGCAATGTCTTCCGCTCCTGCGCGCGCAGCGTGCGCTCTGTGGCGACGCCTGCGCTGCAGACGATGGTGGAGATGCCCGTCTGCGCGGGCGAGCCCTGCATCATGATTGTGGATATCTGGGGCAACAGGCGTTTCTACCTGCCCAGGAGGAGATATTGATGACAAACGGATATATGGTATATCTGCTGCGGATTCTCGCTGCGCAGGGTGCGCTTGCGTCCCTGTACACCGATCCGCGCGACCCGGAGGGCTTCTCCGCCGGTTTTGTCGAGGCGGTCGACGGCCAGCATGTGCTCTCCTGCGATCTGACGCCGTGGGGGCAGATTGACGGCTGGCGCGTGCGCCGCAACAGCGACGTCTTTCAGGTGCTTTCCGGCGAGGAATACGAGCAGCGTCTCGGCATGCTCATGGCGTATCATCACCAGTATCACCGCTGCTTCTTCACCGAGGCCCCGGCGGAGGATACCGATCTGCTGCTTTCCGTCCTGCTGGCCTGCCGCGAGCGGCGGGAGATCGTCTCCGTCATCATCGGCGATGAGATGATCACCGGCCGCGTGCTGGAGGCCAACGGCCTGCGTCTGAAGCTGCGGTTGTTTGACTTCTTCGGCCGCGAGGCGGAGGAGGAGACCATCACCCTGCGTGAGATCGAGATTCTGGAGATCGGCACGCATGAGGAGAAGATGTACGCCGCCCTTGAGGAGATGGAGCGCCAGCGCATGACGCTGCTGCCGCAGGACGGCCAGCCCCCGCAGGAGGAATCATGAAGATCACCATTCTGACGATTTTCCCCGAGATGTTCACCCCGCTGCATGAGAGCATTCTGGGCCGTGCGCAGAAGGCCGGCCTGCTCAATATCCGCGAGGTGGACATCCGGAGCTATTCCAAAAACAAGCACCATAACACCGACGATGCACCCTATGGCGGCGGCGCCGGTATGGTGATGCTCGCCCAGCCGATTGTGGACGCCATCCGCGATGTGCAGGGGGAGCATTTTTCCGGTAAGCGGATCTATCTCTCCCCGCGCGGCAGGACGCTCACGCAGAAAATGGCCGAGGAGCTTGCCCGCGAGGAGGAGCTCATTCTGCTCTGCGGCCATTATGAGGGCGTGGATCAGCGCGCGCTGGATCTGTGCATTGACGAGGAGATCTCCATCGGCGACTATGTGCTCACCGGCGGCGAGCTCGGCGCGATGGTGCTGGTGGACTGCGTCGCCCGCCTGATTCCCGGAGTCCTTGGCTGTGAGGAGAGCGCACAGACGGAGTCCTTCTCCTCCGGCCTGCTGGAGTATCCGCAGTACACAAGGCCGCGCGATTTTGAGGGGCTGACCGTGCCCGAGCCGCTCCTCAACGGCAACCATGCCCACATCGAGGACTGGCAGATCACCGAGTCGCTCTATATCACCCTGCGCCGCCGCCCCGAGATGGCGCATGCATGGCTCAAGGGGCGCAAGTTCTCCCGCCATCAGAAGAAGGTTGTGGACGCCGTCTTCGAGCGCATCCGCGAGGAGGACGCTCAGGCCGCCGCCGCGCAGGGCGGCGGGGAAGAGTCTGCGGCGGATGAAAACTGCTGTGAATAAACAATCTGGAGGCTGTCTGTATGAGGATCACCCTTGGCGTTGCGGCGCATGTTGACGCGGGCAAGACTACGCTCTGCGAGCAGATCCTGCGCCATACCGGCGTCATCCGCCGCTGCGGCCGCGTCGATCACGGCGACGCCTTCATGGACGGCGACGCGCTGGAGCGCGCCCGCGGCATCACCATCTTCAGCGAGCAGGCCTCCTTTGATCTCCCCGTTCCCGGCGGGGAGGCGCTGCAGGTCACGCTCATGGACACGCCCGGTCACGTCGACTTCTCCGGCGAGATGGAGCGTGCGCTCTCCGTCATCGACGCTGCGCTGCTCGTCGTCTCCTGCGCGGAGGGCGTGCAGAGCCACACCGTCACGCTTTTCCGCATGCTGCAGCGCAGGGGCGTTCCCGTCCTGATCTTCCTCAACAAGACCGACAGGACAGGCGCGGACGCTGCCGCCGTCATGACGCAGATGCAGCGCCTGCTCAGCCCGGACTGCGTGCTCATGACGCAGGACGCCGACGCCCTGCGCGAGGAGCTTGCCGCGCGCGACGAGGCGCTTCTGGAGCGTCACTTTGAGGGCGACGCCGCGCCGGAGGAATACCTGCAGGGCCTGCGCCGCGCCTTTGCCGCGCGTGCGGTCTTCCCCGTCATTCCCGGCAGCGCGCTGCTGGATCAGGGGGTGGACATGCTGCTTCAGGCCGCCGCCGCGCTCTGCCGCACGGACAGTGACAGCCGCGCGCAGGAGCCCTTCAGCGCGATGGTCTACCGCGTCCGCCGGGTAAACGGAACGCGCATGACCTATATGAAGATCACGCATGGCGTGCTCAGCGCGCGCAGCGTTATTCCGACCCTTGCGGGTGAGATGAAGATCAGCGCGCTCTATGCCATTCAGGGCAGCCGCCTCACGCCCATTCAGGAGGCCGCCGCCGGGCAGACCGTCGCCGCAGCCGGCCTTGAGGCGCGCCCCGGCGAGATCGTCGGCGAGGTCTGCAGCCGGACCGCACCGGAGCTTGTCCCCGTCATGAGCGTGCAGATCGACCCCGTCCCGCCGCTGGACGTCCACAAGCTCTATGCGCACCTGCGCGAGCTGGAGGAGGAGGATCCGCTCCTTCGCGTCCGCTCGCAGGAGGGGAAGCTGAGCGTGGGCATCATGGGCGCGGTACAGATCGAGGTGCTGGGCAGCCTGCTGGCCTCGCGCTACGACGATGTGGTCGAGTTCCGCCAGCCGCAGGTGCTCTACCGCGAGACCATCGCCGCGCCCGTCATCGGCATCGGCCACTACGAGCCGCTGCGCCACTATGCCGAGGCATGGCTGCGCCTGTCGCCCGGCGCGCCGGGCAGCGGCGTGACCTATGACTCCGCCTGCCCTCCGAACTCGCTGGAGCTGCACTGGCGCCGCCTCGTGCGCACGCATGTGCTCGAGCGTGAGCACCCGGGCGTGCTCACCGGCAGCCCGATTACTGATATCCACGTCGAGCTGATCGCGGGCCGCTCCCACCTCAAGCACACGGAGGGCGGCGACTTCCGCGAGGCGACCTACCGCGCGATCCGTCACGGCCTCATGCATGCGCAGTCCGTCGTGATGGAGCCGTACATGCGCTTTGAGCTGGCGATGCCGCAGGAGGCGCTCGCCCGCGTCACGGGCGAACTGATCCGCCTCGGCGCGGAGCTGGATCCCCCGGCCTATGAGGGGGACGAGGCTGTTCTCTGCGGCAGCTGCACCGCCGCCGCATTCTGGGATTATCCGACGAAGTTCGCCGCTGCCACACGCGGCCACGGGCGTGCTGCCGCGCGGTTTAACCGCTATGCGCCCTGCCGCGATCAGGCGCGCGTCATCGCGGAGGCGGCGTACAACCCGCTTGCCGACGAGAAGAACCCGCCGGGCAGCGTCTTCTGCAGCCACGGCGCGGGCTTCTATGTCGCATGGGATCATGTGCGCGAGTGGGCGCACTGCGAGGTCGAGGGCGTATAACGTGATCGACACGCATTCAACACGCATTCAATAGGAATTCAGACAGGAAAGGAGGCGGGCGGCATGTTCACCTGCGAGCTCAACCCTGCGTCCCGGGTCACGCTGTATGACCAGCTCTACGAGGCGCTGCGCATACAGATTCTGCAGGGCGGTCTGCCTGCTGGAACGCGCCTGCCCTCCAAAAGGGAGCTGGCCGCGCATCTGTCCGTCAGCACGGCGACGGTGGAGGCGGCTTATGGAAGGCTCACCGATGAGGGATACTGCGAGAGCAGGCCGCGCAGCGGCATGTATGTCTGCGCGCAGCTGCCTGACGACGCGCCGCCTGCCCAAAGGGGCGCTGCGCCTATCCGCTGGGATTTCTCCACGGGCACGGCGGACGCAGGGCAGTTTCCGTATGCTGCATGGGCGCGGCTGATGCGCGAGGTGCTCAGCGAGCAGAATACCTCGCTGCTGCGCTCCGGCGACCCGCAGGGCGACGAGGCCCTGCGCGTGCAGATCGCGGGGATGCTGCGGCGCATGCGCGGCATCGAGGCGAAGGCGGAGAATATCGTCCTTGGCGCAGGCACGGAGGTGCTGACGGCAGCGCTGGTTGCGCTCATCGGGCGCGAGCGTCTCTTTGCCGTGGAGGACCCCGGCTATTCGCGTATCCGCCGCGTGCTCGTCACATGCGGCGCGCGCATATCGCCGACGCCGCTTTCGGGCGGGGCGATCGACGTGCGTGCGCTCTATCTGAGCGGCGCGGGCGCGGCCTGTGTCACGCCGTCGCATCAGTTCCCCACCGGGCATGAGATGGATATCGACCGGCGCGCCGCGCTGCTGCGCTGGGCGAGGGAGACGGGCGCGTACATCCTTGAGGACGATTATGACAGCGAGTTCCGCTTCTTTGGCCGCGGCGTGCCCGCGCTGGCTGCGATGGACGGCGCGGAGCAGGTCGTCTATATGAATACCTTCTCGCGGACGCTTGCACCCGGCCTGAGGCTGAGCTTCATGCTCCTGCCGGATGCGCTTGTGCCCGCCTACAGGAAGATGCACGCCTCGTGCAGCGTATCGGGCTTTGAGCAGGAGACGCTGCGCAAGTTCATCGCCGGCGGTCATCTGGAGCGGCATATCGCGCGTATGCGCGTGATCTACCGAGGCAGGCTGCAGGCGATGGAGAAGGCCGCTGCGCCGCTGGGGACATTTGCCTATCACGGCACGGGACTGCATGCGCTGCTGGATGTCGGCGGGCACATGCCTGCAGGCGAGCTGATCCCGCGCGCGGCGCAGGAAGGCGTGCGGCTGAGCCGGCTGTGCGACCACAGCGTGATGAGCCCGGGGCAGCAGGCGGAGCGCGTTGTGCTGCTGGGCTTTGCCGGTATGGACGAGGCGGCCATCGCAGAGGGAATGGCGCAGCTGCAGCGCGCATGGCGATGACCGACGGACAATATGACAGACAGGGAGAGAAGACACCATGGTGATCAAACGCGACGTGCGCTTTACGCCGGCCGGCGATGTGCGCCGGCTGCATATCTGGCTGCCGGAGGACTATGAGACCAGCGGCGAGCGCTACCCAGTGATCTATTTCTTTGACGGGCACAACCTCTTTTTCAACGAGGACGCGACCTACGGCAAGAGCTGGGGGATGAAGGAATTCCTCGACGGCTGGGAGAAGCAGGTCATCGTCGTCGGCATGGAGTGCAGCCACAAGGGCACGGACCGGCTCGTGGAGTACTGCCCGTATCACTTCAGGAAGGGCTTCCTTGGCGAGATCCGCGGCACGGGCGAGGCGACCATCCGCTGGGTGATCGACGAGCTCAAGCCCATGATCGACAGCGAATACCGCACATGGCCCTTCCGCGAGTGCACGATGATTGCGGGCTCGAGCATGGGCGGGTTGATGAGCCTGTATACCGTCATCCGCCACAACCGCTATTTCTCCAAGGCGGCGTGCCTGTCGAGCACCATCGCGCCGTGCATGGATGATTTCGCGGCGGATATCGCTGCCTGCGAGATCGACGCGGATACGCGCGTGTATCTGTCGTGGGGCTCCGAGGAGGGCGGCGGCACGAAGGAATACCCGCGCGCGGACAGCCGCAGCGACATGACCTGCCGCAACAGCGAACTGGCGGCGCGCCTTGAACTGCGCGGCGCGAATACGCGGCTGTTCTGCCAGCAGGGCGGGTATCACTGCGAGGCGGACTGGGAGAAGCAGGTTCCGCTGTTCATGAACTATCTCTGGATGGATCAGTAAGAGAATTTCGCAGGGAAGGAGGCGCTGCAGATGGCGATATGGACCGAGGCCGAGGCGATGGCGCTGCTGGTCATGGCCTGCCCGGCCTATGGCGTCAGGCGAAAGGCGCTCAGCGCTGCCGGCAGCGCGCTTGCCGTCGTGAGCGAGCCCCAGCGGTGGGCAGGGCAGCTGACCGAGTCCGGCGTGAAGCGTCTGCGGCAGACCCTGCAGCGGGGCGAGGCGCGGCTTGACGCCCTTCGCGGGGCCGGGATCGCGCTGCTGATTCAGGGTGCGCCGGGCTATCCGTCGCTTCTGTCAAGGATAGCGAAGCCTCCGCATCTGCTCTTTGTCCGGGGCGAGCCGTCCCTTGAGGATCGCCTGCCCATCGCCATGGTCGGCACGAGGACGGCGACGGAATACGGCCTTCGCCACAGCCGCCGTATCGCGCAGGAGCTGGCGCAGGCCGGCGCGTGTATTGTGTCGGGCATTGCGCTTGGCGTGGATGCTGCGGCGCACAGGGGCGCGCTCGATGGCGGCGGGAGGACGGTTGCCGTTCTGGGCAGCGCGCTGGATTGCTTCTATCCGGAGGAGAATGCGCCGCTGATGCAGGAGATTCTGGAGAGCGGCGGCAGCGTGGTCACGGAGTATGCGCCGGGCATCATGCCCGGGCGATTCACCTTTCTGGACCGCAACCGGATCATCGCCGGCATGAGCCTTGGCGTGATCGTGACCGAAGGATTGGCAAGGAGCGGCGCGCTGCGCACGGCGCATGACGCGCTGGAGGCGGAGCGGGAGGTGTTTGCTCTGCCGGGCAGCGTGGACAATCCGATGACGGCGCTGCCGCATAAGCTGATTGCGGAAGGGGCGCATCTGGCGTCCTGCGCGGAGGATGTGCTGGATGTCCTGAGGGAGCAGCACGGCGTGATCGCCGAACGCATCCCTTCTGTCATGCCGAAGGAGAGAAAGCGCCAGCCGGCGGGCGCCGATGCGCAGAGAGGGCAGCAGGCAAAGCCTGCCGCGCCGGGAATCCCCGAGGGTCTTGGCGATGAGGAGCGCGCCGTCTATGCGGCGCTGATGTGCGGCGAGGCGGATTTTGATGCGCTGTGCGCGGCGACCGGCGTCGAGCCGGATGCGCTGGGCGCTGTGCTGACGATGATGGAAATGGACGGGATGATCGAGGCGCTGCCTGGGTTATCCTATCGTCTGGTCTGACGGCGGATGTGAGCGGCTTCGGCCGCTTTCTCCATTTTCCGGCGATGGATGGCGTGTAAAAAACGCGGTTTGCAGGAATTGCGGCATTTTTGCATGTGTGCGCCGGGGAACGGAGCTGGAAACGATCCCGGCATGATTAGCCGTATAAAACACGCATATAATGAAGAAACTTCCCCGTGAATTTGAATTTCGTCCTTGACAGATTCAGAAAGGGCTGGTATTCTTTTCTGCGTTTGATGCATATTTTCTGCGGGAGACCGCAATTCTGGAGGAATTGATTTGAGCACGCGTAAACCGTCGTATAAGCTGGTCATCGTGGAGTCGCCCGCCAAGGCGCGCACGATCTCGAAGTTCCTTGGCAGGACGTATAAGGTGGAGGCCTCCAACGGCCATGTCCGCGATCTGCCCAAGTCCCAGCTGGGTGTGGATGTGGAGAATGGCTTTGAGCCGAAGTATATCACCATCCGCGGCAGGGGCGAGGTGCTCGAGCGTATCCGCAAGGAGGCAAAGGGCGCCAAGTCCGTCATCCTCGCGACTGACCCGGACCGCGAAGGCGAGGCCATCTCCTGGCATCTGTCCACGATTCTGGGCATTGATCCGCAGAGCGCATGCCGCGTGGAATTCAACGAGATCACGGAGAAGACCGTCAAGAGCGCGATCAAGACCCCGAGAAAGATCAATATGGAGCTGGTGGACGCGCAGCAGGCGCGCCGCATGCTCGACCGCCTTGTGGGCTATAAGATCAGCCCGCTGCTGTGGGTGAAGATCAAGAAGGGCCTCTCCGCCGGCCGCGTGCAGTCCGTCGCCACGCGCATGGTCGTCGACCGCGAGCGGGAGATTGAGGAGTTCGAGCCGGAGGAGTACTGGCATGTCGAGGCGAAGCTGCAGGCCTGCGGGCAGCAGCTGACGGCCCGCCTGCACAGCATGGACGGCGTCCGTGCCGCGATTGCCGACGCGCAGCAGGCCGACGCTGCGAAGGCGCGCATCGAAAAGGGCGGATTTGTGATCACCAGCGTGAAGCGAGGCGAGCGCCGCAAGCATCCGGCTCCGCCCTTCACCACGTCCAATCTGCAGCAGGAGGCCAGCCGCAAGCTCGGCTTCTCCACATCCAAGACGATGCAGATCGCGCAGCAGCTCTATGAAGGCGTGGATGTCGAGGGCCGCGGCACGCTGGGCCTGATCTCCTACATCCGTACCGACAGCGTCCGCCTCTCGGACGAGGCCGTCGCCGCCGCGCGCGATGCGATTGCCGAGCGCTACGGCGCGGAGTATGTGCCGGAGAAGCCCGTCGTCTATAAGGGCCGCAGGAGCGCGCAGGACGCGCACGAGGCTATCCGCCCGTCGAATATCGAGCTGAGGCCGGAGGAGATCAAGTCCTCCCTCACGCGCGATCAGTATAATCTCTACCGCCTTGTCTATCTGCGCTTCATGGCCTGCCAGATGGCGGACGCCGTCTATGAGACGCAGCAGATCGAGATCGCATCCGGCAGCGGCATTGTGCTGCGCGCCAGCGGCGAGCGGCAGAAGTTCGCCGGCTACACCGCCGTCTACGAGGAGGGCAGGGACGACGCCGGCGCGGAGGAGGAGATCAAGTCCGCGCTGATGGACGTGAGCGAGGGCGCTCAGGCGGATGTTGCAGAGGTGTTCGGTACCCAGCACTTCACGCAGGCGCCGCCGCGCTACACCGAGGCGTCGCTGGTCCGCGCGCTGGAGGAAAAGGGTATCGGCCGTCCGTCGACCTATGCGCCGACGATCTCCACCATCATTGCGCGCGGCTATGTCATGCGCGAGAAGAAGCAGCTCTTCCCGACGGAGCTGGGCGTGATGATCACGGATGTGATGAAGGAGTACTTCTCCGATATCGTGGATCTGGCGTTCACCGCCGGCATGGAGGAGCAGCTTGACGAGGTCGAGGAGGGGGCGCGCAGCTGGCGCGAGGTGATCGCGGAGTTCTACGGCCCGTTTGAAAAGACGCTCAAGGTCGCAGAGGAGCAGATCGAGAAGATCGAAATCCGCGATGAGGAGTCCGATGTGCCGTGCGACAAGTGCGGCGCGATGATGGTGTATAAGCTGGGCCGCTTCGGCCGCTTCCTTGCCTGTCCGAATTTCCCGGACTGCCGCAACACCAAGGCGATCCAGAAGGAGATTGCCGCGGCCTGCCCGCAGTGCGGCGGCAAGCTGCTGGAGAAGATCTCGCGCAAGGGCCGCAAGTTCTACGGCTGCGAGCGCTATCCGGAGTGCGAGTTCGTCTCGTGGGAGATGCCTGTGGAGGAGAAGTGCCCCAAGTGCGGCGGCATGATGGTCTACAAGCGCGGGCGCAAGGGCGAGAGCTATCACGTCTGCGTCAACGAGAGCTGCCGCGAGCGCGTGCTGGCGCAGGACGCCGACGAGGAATAAGCCCGAAGCGTCTCTGAGAGAGGATATACATGATGAACGCAACAGTCATCGGAGCCGGTCTTGCCGGCTGTGAGGCCGCGTGGCAGCTGGCTGCCCGCGGCGTCAGGGTCACCCTGATGGAGATGAAGCCTGACAACTACACGCCCGCGCATCACAGCGCGGGCTTTGCTGAATTGGTCTGCTCCAATTCCCTGCGCAGCGACCAGATGACCAACGCCGTCGGCCTGCTCAAGGAGGAGATGCGCCAGCTCGGCAGCCTGATCATGCGCGCTGCGGATGCGACGCGCGTGCCTGCGGGCGGCGCGCTGGCGGTGGACCGCGAGGCCTTCTCTGCGTATGTCACGCGGGAGGTGGAGGCGCATCCGCTGATTGACGTCGTGCGCGGCGAGGCCAGCGAGATCCCGCAGGGGAATGTGATCATCGCCACCGGCCCGCTGACCAGCGACGCGCTGGCGGAGAAGATCGCCGCGCTTCCGGGATTGGATACGCTCAACTTCTATGACGCGGCGGCGCCCATCGTCTCCGGCGAGTCGCTGGATATGACGAAGGTCTTCCGCGCCGGGCGCTACGGCAGGGGCGACGACTACCTCAACTGCCCGATGAACCGCGAGGAGTACAGGGCCTTCTATGAGGCGCTGCTCACCGCGGAGAAGGCGGAGGTGCACGGCTTTGACGGGAAGCAGGTCTT
>JAGBAV010000153.1 GCA_017938795.1 Clostridia bacterium | reverse complement strand
GTCGGGGTCGGCGTGGGCGTCGGCTCCGGCGTGGGGCTCTCCTCCCCGTCCGGGGGCGGGGTGGGGGTCGGGTCGTCGCCGCCGCCGTCCTGCGTGGATTCGGGGTTCTCCTCCGGGGTGCGCTCCGCCCCGCCGTAGCCCGGCGTCGGGTCGAAGCTCAGCCAGCCGAAGCCCTTGAAGTAGATCTCCACCCATGCGTGCGCGTGCTCGTTGGTCACGCGGGCGATGCCGTCGCCGTCCGGCTCCGCGGCATAGCCCTCGACGTAGCGGGCGGGCAGCCCGACCATCCGCGCCATGACCGCGAGGCTCGTGGCGAAGGAGGTGCAGTAGCCCTTCTGCTCCTCGAGCAGGAACCAGCTCACGAAGTCGGCGTCCGCCGGCGGGATGCTCTGGTCAAGCGTGTAGGGGAAGGCGCGCTGCAGGTGGCCGCACAGCGCGGCCGCGCGGTCGTAGTCCGTCTGCGCGCCCTGCGTCAGCTCCGATGCGAGGCGGTATACCCGCTCGTCGATGCCGTCCGGCAGGGCGAGGTATTCGCTGCGCACGGTTTCGTACCATGCGTCCTCCTGCTCCTGCGCGGCGAGGACAGCGCTGCGGACGCCCTGCGTCGCGCCGGTCATGCGCCTGCCGCTGAAGGAGTAGAGGTCGCCGGCCTCAAGGCTGCGGGTGGCGAAGACCTCCGTCGCCGGGGAGAAGTAGGGCACCAGCCCGTCGCCGCCGGGCGAGCGGACGCGCTGGGTGAGGTAGAGCGTGCTCGCCGCGTCGGCGAACAGGCGCACGTGGATCGTCTCGTATGCCGGCAGCCGGCTGTCGTCCTTCGGGCGCGCCGTGTCGAAGAGATCGCGCCGCATCGAGGAGAACCGCGGGCTGATGAGCAGGTATCGCCGCCCGGCGGAGGCGTCCTCCCATGCATGCCCGGTGTACCGGTTGCGCACAGCGCCGCGCAGGAGCACACGCCCCTTTGCGGAGACCTGCATCACCGGCGTATCCTCCGGGGCGACGGGGCCGCCCAGCTGCTGCGGGCCGAGGGGCTGCCAGCCGCTGGCGCTCAGGGAGAAGGCGGTGCGCGGGTCGGTGAAGAAGAGATAGTCGTCGATCGCCTGCCGCACCTTCGCGGCGAAGCCGGTCATCTGCGGCGTGGTCATGCCCGCCAGCGGAGACAGCGCGAGCGTCCCGGCGAGGATCAGCGCGGCGGTGATCAGCGCGCGCGAGGGGCGCACGCCCGGGGCGCGTCCGGCCAGCGCCAGCGCGACCAGCAGCGGCGTCAGCGCCATCGGGCTGACCTGCGGCCCGAGGAAGGAGATCGCCAGCAGCACGCCCACCAGCAGCAGCGCCAGCGGGAAGAAGCCGGCGTCGCTGCGTGCGAGCGCCGCGCCAAGGCTGGTGAAGAGCAGGCACAGCAGCAGCACGGCCGGCACGGAATACGCCGCCAGCGCGAGGGGCTGACCGCTCATGGCGAGGGTCAGCGCGGCGCGGATCGCGTCGATCTGGCCGGCATAGCGCCAGACGACCGCAGCCATCGCGGCGAGGATCACGGGCCATGCCAGCGCGCGCAGGCGGGGCATGCAGTCCGCGAGCAGGTAGACGAGCGCCGCCGCCGCGCAGATCATCGCGCAGCGCACGGGGTCGGCGATCAGCCCGAAGGCCAGTGCGAGCGGGTAGGCGCAGCCCAGCCCCACGCAGAAGGTCGCCGCCATATCGACGGCCCAGCGGCGCGGGAGGGTAAAGAAGCGTGTTCTCATCGCGTCACCTCCGCCGCCCTGCGCGGCATGGCGGCCTGCTCGTGCACGGCCTCCACGCCGGAGGAGATCAGCAGCAGCATCAGCTTCTCCTGCGCCGGGGTCGCCGGATGGGCGCTGACGAGCACCAGCCGCGTGCGCGGCCCCATGCGGGAGAGCGCAATCGCCGCGTCCGCCAGCGCGGGGGTCAGCCGCGTGGTGAGGATGACGGTCGAGCCGGTGCGCCGCATCCGCCGGGAGGCGAGGTAGAGCGCGCGGGTGAAGTCGTCCGCGCCGGTGAAGTCCTGCTGCGCGAGCGCCTCGAGCATCGCGGGCAGGGCCTCTGCGCTCTGGCCGCTGATTTCTCGCGGCGCGCCGCCGGTCAGCGGCAGGCGCGTGCTGCGCCCCTCCTCAAGCAGCGCGCGGAGCACGCCGGCGCAGGCCTGCGTCAGCGCGTCGATCATATAGGGGATCTGGACGGGCGCGGCGTCGGGGGCGGCGCAGTCCAGCAGCACCAGCGCATCCGGGCGCTGGGGCACCTCGTAGGTGTGCACCATCAGCTTCTGCCGGCGCACGGAGAGCTTCCAGTGGACGCGGCCCAGCTCGTCGCCCTCCTGCCATGCGCGGGTGTCCTCGGGCGTGGTGCGGTCGGCCTGCGCGCGCTGGGCGGCGCTGCTCTCGCCCTCGCCGGGGCTGAAGGGGATGGGCGCGGTCTCCTGCGGCACGGGCAGGACGGTCAGCGCCTGCGGCTTCTGCGCGGGGCGCCTTGTGATGCGGAAGAGGCCGAGGCTGTCCGTCAGCGCCATGCGCACGATGCCCACCGGGTATACGCCCACATGCGGGCAGGGGAAGCGGTTCTCGCTCGCCGTCTCGCCGATGAAGCGCAGCGGCAGCATGTATTCGCCCGTCCTGCCGGAGGGCAGGCTGATCGTCAGCGCCACCGGGGCTGCGGGCAGCAGGGCAAACGCCCGCGCCGATACGGTATAGACGCAGCTCTCCCCGCGCCCGGCCTGCGCCGTGCCCAGCTCCTGCGTCACGCGCAGCGTCGCCGCCAGCAGCAGCACGCTCAGCAGCGAGAGCGCGGTGGCGATCAGCGCAGCCGCGCCCAGCAGAAAAGCGCCCGGGCTGCCCACGGACAGCGCTGTCGCCAGCATCAGGGCGCCGAAGAGCAGCGTATACAGCCCGCGCGCGGTCATCTGAGCCTCACCGGCACGCGAACGCCGGCCATCAGGTTGTCCAGCACGTCCTGCGCGGTGTAGCCGTGCATCCTCGCCTCGGCGGAGAGCACGAAGCGATGGCACAGCACGGCCGCGCACATCTGCTGCACGTCCTCGGGGATGATGTAGTCCCGCCCGCAGAGCAGCGCGTTGGCCTGCGCGGCGCGGATGAGCGCGATGGCGGCGCGGGTGGATGCGCCGAGCGTCAGGTGCGGGTGATTGCGCGTGGCGGCGCAGATCGCCGCGACATACGCGCGCACCTCCTTGGAGCAGTAGATCTGCTTCACCTGCTGCTGCAGGGCGATGACGTCCTCCGCGGCGCATACGGCGGTCAGCTGCTGCATGGGGGTCTCCTCGCCGCAGTACCGCGCGAGGATCTCCATCTCGTCCTCCTGCGTCGGGTAGCCCAGCGAAATGCGCATGAAGAAGCGGTCCATCTGCGCCTCCGGCAGCGGATAGGTGCCCACGAAGTCGACCGGGTTCTGCGTCGCCAGCACCATGAACGGGCGCGCGAGCGGGTAGGTCACGCCGTCCACGGTCACCTGCCGCTCCTCCATGACCTCCAGCAGCGCGCTCTGCGTCTTGGGCGAGGTGCGGTTGATCTCGTCCGCCAGCACAATCTGGCTCATGATCGCGCCCGGGCGGTACTGCATCTCGCCCGTCAGGCTGGGCATGGTGTAGCCCGTGATGTCCGACGGCGTCACGTCCGGCGTGAACTGGATGCGCTTGAAGGAGCAGGACAGCGACCGCGCCAGCGCGCTGCACAGCGTGGTCTTGCCCACGCCCGGCACGTCCTCGATGAGCACATGCCCCTCGCACAGCAGCGCGATGAGCAGCTGCCCGACGGCCTCCTCCTTGCCCACGACGACCGAGGCGATGTTCCGCTTCAGGCTGGATACGATGATGTTGGAATGCTGCATGATGGTCTCCTTGAATTGATTGGATGGTATGCTTGAATGGTGAATGAGCTTGCTGGCTGATATCAGAGTCTGAGGAGTCTGCTGCATAGCATCACTCCTTCCACCGCCCCTTGCGGGGCGGTCCCCCTCCCTCAAGAGGGAGGCTCAGGAATGCAAGTAACCCAGCAGATAGTGAAGCATGTCTGCATTGTTCCGCAGACAACGGGACTGATCTCTTGCTCCGGTGATTGCCGTCCCCAAGCCTCCCTCATGAGGGAGGTGGCACGGCGGAGCCGTGACGGAAGGAGTGAAGCAAGACTGCGCGGCGCAGAGAGCAGCAGTAATCGCAGAACAGCTGCGTCACACTCTCTCAGCAGCGGCTGCTTCGATTCTGCAGCAGACAGATCTGAAATGGTTGTCCACTTCATCATTGGTGAAACGAATGACTTTCAGGCCATAGCGCTCAAGGACTGATGAACGCATCCGGTCGTATTCTTTGCCCTGTATGGTCTCGTGCTGACTGCCGTCCACCTCGACGACAAGCTTCGCACGGAAGCAGTAAAAATCAGCAATGAATGAGCTGATGACCTTCTGCCTTTGGAAGCGGAGAGGATAATGACAAAGAAAATCGTACCATAATCTCTTTTCTTGTGGAGTCATATCCTTTCTCAATTCCTTAGCGCGAGGTATCATCTTTCTCTGATACTCGATTGGCATATGGCATGTTCACCTGCCTGATACTCACATAAAGAATAGGCTTCTTGTTGGCCGCCGTCCCCAAGCCTCCCTCATGAGGGAGGTGGCACGGCGGAGCCGTGACGGAAGGAGTGAAGCGAGTCTGCGCTGCCCAGAGACTGCGGGACTGATCTCGTGCGCCGGCATGCGACGCCCCCTCAAAATCCCTTCCATTATAAACAAATCTCTCTCATTTGGCAAGCCGCGCGCCCCTCCCGCCTCCGCGCCCCGGCGCAGACCATTCCCCGCGCCCTTGTCATCCCCCTGTTTTTTTGCTACAATACAGGGAGAATTATGCATCCATGGAGGTACCTCATGAAACCATCCGCGCGCACATGGGCGGGCTGTCAGGTCGTGCGCCTTGACAGCGTGGACTCGACTAACCGCATCGCCCGCCAGCTCGCCGCGCAGGGCGCGCCGCACGGCACGCTCGTCCTCGCGCGCACGCAGACGGCGGGGCGCGGCAGGCGCGGGCGCAGCTGGATCTCGCCGGACGGCGACGGGATCTTCATGACCCTCATCCTGCGCCCGGGGGAGGACTTTGCCTCCGCGCGCAATCTCTCGCTGCAGGCGGCGCTGGCCGTCGCCCGCGCGATTTCGCGCACGACCGGGCTGGATGCGCGGATCAAGTGGCCCAACGACGTCGTCTGTATGGGGCGTAAGGTCTGCGGCATGCTGCTGGAGATGGACGCCGACGGCGGCGTGCTGCATGATGTCGTGCTCGGCGTGGGCATCAATGTGCATCAGCAGGTCTTCCCGGAGGAGATCGCGCATACCGCCTCCTCGCTGGATCTGCTCACCGGCGCGCGGCAGGACAGCGAGGCTGTCGTCTCCGCCTTCCTCGATGCGATGGAGGAGGTCTGCGCCCTCGCGCAGGCGGACGAGGCTGCGTTCATGGCGGCGTATGCCGCGCAGTCCGCGACGCTGGGGCAGCGCGTGCAGGTGATCGCGCATGCCGGCAGCTATACCGGCCTTGCGCAGGCGGTCACGCCGGATGGCGCGCTGCTCGTCCTTCGCGATGAGGACGGCGCGCTGTGTGAGGTGCTCGCCGCGGATGTATCGGTGCGGGGGATCATGGGCTATGTCTGATATCATCGGGATCGGAACGGATCTTTGCTCCGCCTCGCGCATGGAGCGCGCGATCGCAAAGGAGCATTTCTATAGGAAGGTTTTCCTCGACGGCGAGCGCGCCTATCTGGAGACGAAGGGAAAAGGCCGGGCGCAGAGCGCGGCGGCGATGTTCGCGGCGAAGGAGGCCGCGGCCAAGGCGCTGGGCACGGGCTTTGCCGCCGGCGTGATGCCGTGGGTGATCGAGGTCACGCATGATGCGGCCGGCGCGCCGGGGCTCCTGCTCCATGGCGCTGCGGCGGAGCGCCTTGCGCAGCTCGGCGGCACGCGCATCCTCCTCTCCCTCTCGCATGAGGGCGATCTGGCGCAGGCCTTCGCCGTCGCGCTGGCGTGATCCCGTCCACAGCTTGCAGGGGAGGGGCTGTGCTCCTCCCGGGGTTTTCGCAGGGTTTGCGGTATAAGGGGCTGCCTCCGGCGGGGCACTCCTTCCGTCTGCCTTCGGCAGCCACCATCCCGGGGAACTCGCATAGTCGCGCCCCAAGGGTCGCTCCTTGCGATTCCCGACGCTCCGCCTGCCTGTTTCCGCCACTGGCGGCGGCAGGCTCCGGTCCCTCAGCGAGGGAGGCTTGGGAAACGGCAATCCCTCAGTCAGCTTCGCTGACAGCGTCCGGGGAGCCTGCATAGTCGCGCCCCAAGGGTCGCTCCTTGCAGTTCCCCACGCTCCGCCTGCCTTCTCCCGCCACTGGCGGCGGCAGGCTCCGGTGCCCTTTACACAAGGGAGCCTTGGGCTCCGCGGAATACTCTGCGGTTCATCCGTTGCCTTGCTGACATCCTCTACGCCCACCCAACCCGCATCGAGCCGAAGCCCGGCAGTCAAACGCATTTATGCGGTGCCGGGTCCCAGCCGACGTGCAGAGATCCAACAGGGCAGCGTTTCCCTCCATGAACCGAGGCATTGCTTACTCCGCCCAGAACCACCCCCGTATAGGGTAGGGTGGGATTGGAGGTTGTAGGAGGGAAGGAGGCACCGGAGCCTGCCGCCGCCTGTGGCGGATGAAGGCAGGCGGAGCGTGGGGAATCGCAAGGAGCGCCTGCGCGACTATGCGAGTTCCCCGGAATGGGATCCTGCGTCCCTCCCTTCGCCTCCTACATCACGCACCCCGCCGGAGGCAGAAGCAATGATCGCTCATGGCTGCGACTATGCAGGCTCCCCGGAATGGGATCCCTCGTCTCCCCCTTGGCCTCCTACATCACGCTTCTCCGCCGGAGGCAGCAGCAAAACGTAAACCATCATCAGATCTCACCGCCGCAATAGGTCGCTGACGCTCCCGCTGCGGCTTTCGTGTCTGCCGCCTGCGGCGGATAAGGGAACGATGGGCTGCCGCCCAAACCCGCCAAGGGATTTCATCCCTTCACCGCTCCGCGGTCAGGGGCTTCAGCATATATGATGCAATAACCATCCATTTTGTTTCAGCCCGGTATCGGGCGGAGGGAGGCCTTCATGCTGCATACGATTTCGCCCGAGGATATGAGGGAGATGGAGCGCGCGTTCCTCGATGGGACGGGCTATCCCTCTCTGCTGCTGATGGAGCACGCCGCGCAGGCGGTCGTGGACGAGCTCTCGCGCCTCGCGCCGCAGGGCAGCCGCGTGCTGTTCCTCTGCGGCGGCGGGAATAACGGCGGCGACGGCTGCGCCGCAGCCCGGCTCTGGATGCAGCGCGGCGGCCGCGCGGACGTCTGGCTCCTGCGCAGCCCGTCCCAGATGCGGGGCGACGCAGGGATCAATGCCGCGCTGCTCAGCGTCTGCGGCGCGTCGATGCAGGTGCTCTACAGCGCGCTGCCGCCCATCCCGGCGGATACCGCCGCCGTGGTCGATGCGCTCTACGGCACGGGGCTCTCCCGCGCGATCGAGGGCGCGGCGCTTGCGGCTGTGCAGGCGGTCAATGCCAGCGGCCTCCCCGTCGTCGCGGTGGATATCCCCTCCGGTGTGGACGGCGCGACCGGTCAGGTGCTGGGCGAGGCTGTCCGCGCGGACGTGACCGTCGCCTTCCATCGCGCGAAGCATGGCCATCTGCTGTATCCCGGGCGCGCGCTCTCCGGGCGGCTGGTCGTCGCGGATATCGGCATCCTCCCCGAGTGGGACGGCGCGCAGGGCTATGACGTCCTGCAGGACGAGGACGTCGCCGCGATCCTCCCCGCGAGGCCGGAGGACGGGCATAAGGGGACCTTCGGGCATGTGCTGGTCGTCGCCGGCAGCGAGGGCATGGCGGGCGCGGCCTGCCTGTGCGCGCAGTCGGCTCTCCGCGCGGGCGCCGGGCTGGTTACGGCGGCCTGCCCGCAGCCTGTGCTCCCCGCGCTGCAGCATACGGTTCCCTGCGCGATGGCCCGCGCCGTCTGCGACGGTACGCAGCTTAATGAATACGCCGCGCCCGCGCTGGAGCGCCTCGCGCATGGCAAGCGCGCGCTGGCTGTCGGCCCGGGGCTTGGCATGGGCGAGGGCGTGTGGCAGGCGATCGCGCCGCTGATCGCGTCCGATCTGCCCAAGGTCGTCGACGCCGACGCGCTCAATCTGCTGGCGAAATACGGCGGCCCCGTCGGCTGCCATACCGTGCTCACGCCGCATCCCGGCGAGATGGCGCGCCTGACCGGCCTGCCGGTGGAGGAGATCCTCGCCGCGCCTGCGGACGCCGCGCTCCAGCTCGCGCAGGATATGGGCTGCTGCGTCCTGCTCAAGGGCGCGACCACCGTCATCGCGCAGGGCGAGGACGTCGCGCTGAACGTGACCGGCTGCTCTGCGATGGCGACCGGCGGCAGCGGGGATGTGCTCACCGGCGTGATCGCCGGGCTCATGGCGCAGGGCATGCCCCCGATGGACGCTGCCCGCGTCGGCGCGCATGTCCACGGCCGGGCGGGGGAGGCCGCCGCCGCGCGTCTTGGCGCGCGCGCCGTCACCGCGATGGACATCTCCGCCGCCCTGCGCATAGAATGATCCCGCAGGGGCTGCTCCGCGATCCTGATCTGAGGTTGTGGGAGCATGCTGGTCACACGAGGAGATATCTTTATCGCCGATCTGGATCCCGTCGTCGGCAGCGAGCAGGGCGGCGTCCGCCCCGTGGTCATCGTGCAGAATGACCGGGGGAACCGCTTTTCCCCGACGGTCGTCTGCGCCGCGATGACCTCGCGCCTTGGCAAGGCGGATCTGCCGACCCATGTCTGGGTCAGCGCGCATGACAGCGGACTGCCCAGCGATTCGCTCGTCCTCTGCGAGCAGATCCGCACCATCGGCAAGTCGCGTCTGCGCCGCCGTGCCGGCCGCATCGAGGGGCTTGCGCTGCGCCGCGTGGATGATGCGCTGCTGGCCGCGCTGGGGATCATGCATTGAATGAATGAGGCAGGGGGCAGCCCCTGCCTTTTCTGCGCCCGGCCTCTACGCTGCGTAGGTACCCATCCGCGCCCTTTTCGTGTATCATATCCGCATAAGGAGGGATGCATCATGAATCAATACGTCACCGGCTCCGCGATCCGCGCGCTGCGCGAGGCGCGCGGGCTGACGCAGGCGGAGCTCGCCGGGCAGCTCTTCGTCTCGGACAAGGCCGTCTCCAAATGGGAGAACGGCAAGGGCTACCCGGATATCTCCCTGCTCGAGCCGCTTGCGCAGGCGCTTAGCGTCTCCATCGCAGAGCTGCTCTCCGGCAGGGCTGTGCTCAACGCCAATGTCTCCGCCAATATGCTGCGCTCTGTGTTCTATGTCTGCCCGGTCTGCGGCAATGCACTGCACAGCATGGGCGAGGCGGTCGTCCATTGCCACGGCGTGCAGCTCCTGCCCGCGCAGGCGGAGGAGACGGACGAGCAGCATATGGTCTTCATCGAGGGCGTGGAGGATGAGTATTTCGTGCGCGTCGCGCATGAGATGACCAAGAAGCATTATATCTCGTTCATCGCCGCGCTCTCGCAGGACCGCATCCAGCTCGTGCGCCTCTACCCGGAGGGGAACGCCGAGGCGCGGGTGAAGATGGCGGGCGTCCGCCGGATTCTCTTCTACTGCAACCGCGACGGCCTCTTCGGCGTCACCGTCCATCCCGCGATCGACGGCAGGCCCTCCGCCTATGACGACAGCGAGCAGCGCCGCGCGCTGGAGAATGCCGCCAAGCTGATGCTCCGCTGAGAGGGCGGCCTGAGGCTGCAGCCGCTTCGGGCGCGGGTTTGCTGGCGGCCGGGATAATTGCATTTGCAGGGGTGGGGCTTTGCTCCTCCCTTTATTATTGCGGACTTTGCGGTGGAGGGGGCTGCCTCCGGCGGGGAGTACGAGTGTAGGAGGCGAAGGGAGGGACGCAGGATCCCATTCCGGGGAGCCTGCATAGTCGCAGCCATAGGCTGCTCCTTGCAGTTCCCCACGCTCCGCCCGCCTTCTCCCGCCACTGGCGGCGGCAGGCTCCGGTGCCTCCTTCCCTCCTACAACCTCCAATCCCACCCTACCCTATACGGGGGTGGTTCTGAGCAGAGTAAGCAATCCTTCGTGGCTCTGTTGAGAAGCGATACCCTGCTGGCTCTCTGCACGTCGGCATGGGCCCGGCACCGCATAAATGCGTTTTACTGCCGGGCTTCGGTTCGATGCTGGTGGACGGGCGTTAGGTTTGTCTGCAGATTATGCAATGAACAAAGGGAGGAGCAGAGCCCCTCCCCTACAGGGCTGCGGTTACGCGGTCTGGATTGGTTTTGTACAGAATCGCTTGCGTTCCCACAGCTCCCTCGTTGAGGGAGCTGTCACGGCTTGGCCGTGACTGAGGGAGTGCCCCGCCGGAGGCAGCCCCGCACACCGCAACCCATCAATCCATCATCCATAACCATCCCCGCATCCCCCAAACACAATGCCCATCCCGCCCGCGTCTGTTAAAAACCCGTTAAGATTTCTCCCACCCCATCAATCCTCTTGCGCGGAGAAACACGCGGCAGTACAATATCCGCATCCCATTTTTCCGGTACATATGCGGAGGTAATGATCCATGTTCTCTGCCTATCATTTCATCTGGCTGGCGATCTGCATCGCGCTGATCGCGGGCTCCGTCGCTTATCTGCGCCGCACGAAGCCGCCGCTTGAGCGCGTGCTCTCCGCGGCCTGCGTGGTGGCCGTCGTTTCGGAGGTTGTTAAGACCTTCAGCATGCTGCAGATGGTGCCCGCGTCGGACGGCACGACCATGCACGTCTATCTCTCCATGGCGCATGTCCCGCTGCACCTGTGCTCCCTTCAGATTCTCTTCATCTTCTATACGCGCTTCTCCTCCAATACGAAGCTGCGCGAGATCCTGCTGGCGTTCATGTATCCCTCGTGCCTGATCGGCGCGTTCCTCGCGCTGTGCATCCCGACGATCCTCGGGGACAGCATCCGCGTCAATCAGGCGTTCACCCATCCGCTGGGGTATCAGTACTTCCTCTATCATACGATGCTGGTCGTGCTGGGGCTGTATATCCCCATGAGCGGCGGGATTGACCTGCGGCCGAAGCATTACCTGACCTCGCTGGCGACGATCGGCGTGCTGGGGTTCGCGTCCATCTATATGAATTCCATCTTCTCCCAGCCGGTGTATCTGAACGGCAAGCTGATGAGCGTGGAGCACGGGACAAACTTCTTTTTCACCTTCGAGACGCCCATCGGCATCCCGCTCACCGAGATGTGGCATTGGTATCTCTATCTCGCGATCCTGCTGCTGCTGTGCGTTCTGCTGATCGGGCTGTGCTATGTGCCGGTCTTCGTGAAGGCGGCGAGGGAGAAGCGGGCATAACCCATCATATCAACATAAAGCAGGACCCGCGCTTGGCGGGCCCTGCTTTTTGCTGCTGTGAGGCTGTGTCCATCATGCGTTTTACCGGAGCACGGCGGGGCCGGCGGTCAGCTCCATGCCGTGCACCTGATGGTCGTCCCGCCCGACGTACATCGTCAGCCACTCACCGCCGGGGAGCATCGCGCGCACCACGTCGCACGGCCCCCAGTTCGTCCATGTGCTCTCTTCCTGCGGGTGCCACGTCAGGCCGGAGAAGCCCAGCGCCGCGCCCGCGCGCTCCGCCGCGTCGGCCGCCGCCAGCGGGTCGCCCTCCAGATTGACCAGCTTCCATTCCTCCTCGATGGGCAGGCTGCGGTCGTGCGTCATATGCGCGATGACCAGCTCGCCCGTCTCCTTGTCAAAGACAGCGTGCGCGTAGGCGTGCAGCCCGTCCTCCGTGGTGAAGTCGAAGCTCGCGCCCACGCCCTGACGGGGAGCGTCGTTCATGCCCTCCCAGACCTCGGGCGTGCCGCCGCGCAGGTCGTACGGCATGGGGATGTATGTCCAGCCGGAGACGGAGTCAAGCGGCATGCTCAGCGGCAGCCCGAGCCGCCCGCAGAGCGCCGCGCGCGCCTTCCTCTCCACGTCGTCAAAGTCCGTCTCCGCCGTTTCGTCGTGCACGCCGCCCGCGGCGAGCAGCGCCGCCAGCTCGTCGTCCGTCATGCGGCGGTAGGGGCGCAGGACGAAGCTGTCCAGCCCGTTGAAGTACGAGGGCTGCAGGCGGATGTACGCGCAGCCGTCGGGCGTTCCTGCCTCCGGCGCGGGGAGGATGCCCCGGCGGATCAGGCCGGCGATCTGCGTGTAGCGCTCGCGCTCCTCCTGCGTATAGAAGCGGCTGGCCTCGATGCCGCCGCCGCGCATGCAGCAGCGGTACGTCAGCGCGGCGGGGTCGAAGGTCAGCCCCAGCTGCGCATACGCGTCGATGATCGCCAGCAGCTGCTCGTCCGTGAGGCTGACGCCGGGGAGGATGACGAAGACGGTCTCGCCGTCATACTGCGCCGGGTCGAGCGGATAGACGCCGACCGCCACATCCTCCGTCCGCCCGAGGACGGACGCGCCGTCGCCCGTCGCCCCGCCTGCGGCATAGGCCTCCATCAGCCGCTTCGCGCGGATGATCTCGCCCTCCGTCAGCGACGGCACCTGCCAGACCTCCGGGAAGAAGCCGTACTCGTCGGGCTCCTGCGGGACATGGCTCTCGCTCGCGCCCCATGCGGGCGTCCAGTCGCCGTCTCCGGCGTAATAGCTGCCGTCCGGCAGATAGGAGACCTCCTGCGCGAGGGAGAGGTCGACCTGCGGCGCGTCCTCCACGACGCCCTCCGTCACGGCGAGGGCGAGCGCGGGCAGCAGCCAAAGCAGCAGGATCAGGGATGCGATTCTCAGTTTCATATGCGATACCTTCCTTTCCTTAAGGTAAGGCCATTGTAGCGCGCATCGCGTTGCGAAGTCCTCACGGCGTTGTATCGAAGCTGTAAACAACCGTCGTGCCCGCGCCCGGGGCGCTTGTGATCGTCAGGCTGCCGCCGTGCAGCTGCGCGATACGCCGGCAGAGCGTCAGCCCCAGCCCCGCGCCGCCCGATGCGCGGCTGCGCGCCTTGTCCCCCTTGTAGAAGGGATCGAATGCGCGGGCGATCTGCTCCTGCGTCATGCCGCAGCCGTGGTCTGTGACGGCGAAGCCGTCCGCCCGCATGTCCACCGCGACGGGCTCAGCGCCCCCGGCGCGCTGCGCGTTCACGACGAGGTTGCGCAGCAGGAGGATGGTCAGTTCCCGCTCGGCGGTGAAGACGGCGTCCACCCCTGTGAGCGTCACGCCGTCAAAGGCGGCGAGCGCCTCCCGCGCCATCTCCATCGAGGAGAAGGCCGTCCTCTGCGGCGGCTCGTGCTCCATGCGCGTGAGCAGGAGGAGGCGCTCGTCCATCCGGGAGAGGCGCTTGGCCTCCGCGGCGATCATCTCCAGCACGCCGTGCCGCTTCTCCTGCGGCAGTCCATCCTGCTGCAGCAGCCGCGCCCCGCCGAGGATCGCTGTGAGCGGGGTGCGCATCTCATGCGCCAGCGCGTCGATGAGCTCCTGCCTGCGCTGCGCCTGCGCGCGCAGCTCCTCCTCGCGCGCCTGCACGGCCTGCGTCATCGTGCCGAAGGCACCCGACAGCGCGGTCATCTCCGCGCCGCCGCCCTGAGGCAGCGGGGTATCATATGCGCCGGAGGCCAGCGCCCCCGCCGCCTGCGCCAGCTGGCGCACGGGCCGCGCCAGC
>JAGBAV010000152.1 GCA_017938795.1 Clostridia bacterium | reverse complement strand
CGACGCTTCTTCCAAGCCGTTCGCTGAGAACATCGAGATCACCCGCAAGGTCGTCGAGTACGCGCATGATCACGGCGTTGTGGTCGAGGCTGAGCTGGGCGCTCTGGCCGGCGGTGAGGACGAGGTCAGCGTCGAGGCCGACCGCGCGCACTACACCCGCCCGGAGGAGGTCGAGGAGTTCGTCGCCAAGACCGGCTGCGATTCTCTGGCCATCGCCATCGGCACCTCTCACGGCGCTTACAAGTTCAAGCCGGGCACCAACCCGCAGCTCCGCTTCGACATCCTCGAGGAGATCGTCAAGAAGCTGCCGGAGTTCCCGATCGTTCTGCATGGTTCTTCTTCCGTTCCGCAGGAGTATGTTGAGATGGTCAACGCCTTTGGCGGTGCGATGCCGGGCGCGATCGGCGTGCCGGAGGAGCAGCTGCGTCATGCGGCTCAGCTCGCCGTCTGCAAGATCAACATCGACTCTGACCTGCGTCTGGCGATGACCGGCACCATCCGTAAGTTCTTTGCGGAGCATCCGGACAAGTTCGACCCGCGCGAGTACCTCAAGCCCGCCCGTGCCAACATCAAGGAAATGGTTCGCCACAAGCTGATCCACGTCCTCGGCTGCGCCGGCAAGGCCTGATTCCCCGATCGCTGATCTTCATAACCGTCCCGGTTTTCCGGGGCGGTTTTTTGTTTGGCTGGGAATTGCGCCATTTCCTTGATGCGGGTATGGGGTGAGCATATATGCTGTTCATACAGGGGACAGATGCTGACTGTCTGCCGGATCGGGCCGCTGTTGGGAGCAGGATCATGCCTGAAAGATTGCATAATTTCTGACTGCATTAATATTTCAGCAACAAATGCTTGCAAATCGGCATAGAGTATTGTATCATGAATAATAGCTCAGATGCTGGGAAAGGACGTCTCTTTGGACGAAAGGTGACGAGAATGAGCAAGTATGTATTGCTGACGGATTCCGCTTGTGATCTGCCGCAGAAGGTTGCGGACAGGCACCATATAGATATCGTATGCTTCAAGATTGCGCTGGATGGCGAGGGATATACGGAGCGCGTTGATTTCGCTCCGGAGGATTTTGCCCAGATGCTGCGCGAGGCGAAGGGCCTGCCGACAACCTCGCAGGTCACCCGGTATGAATTCCTCGAGCGGTTCGAGGCATATGCCGAGGCGGGGGTTGAGGAGGTATTGTATGTCTCCATCAATGCTGCCGGTTCCGGTACGAACGCTGCAGCCCATGCCGCTGCGCAGGATTTCCATGAGGAGCATCCTGACAGCAGGATGCAGATCTATATTGTCGACGGGCGAGGCTATTCCCTCGCATACGGCGGCGAGCTGGTCAATGCTGCGCTGATGCTGGAGGAAGGCAGCCCCATGCAGGAGGTTGTCTCTTACCTCAATGACAAGTATGCCCGTATGGTGACGGTCATCACGACCTATTCGCTCAAGGTTGTCCGCAAGTCCGGTCGCGTGAATGCTGCTGCGGCAATTGCCGGAGATCTGCTTGGCATCCGACCGATCTTCACGCTGATCGATGGGGAGAGCAAGGTCGTCAAGAAGCTGCGCGGCGACAAGGCTGTGGTTTCTGCGATGATTAAGTTTGTCAAGGAGGGCATGGTCGCCGGTACGCCGTATTACCTCGGATATACCAACGAGAAGTATGTGGAGGAGTACGCTGCGCTTGCAGAGCGCGAGATCGGCTATGCGCCGGAGATGATCATCCCGCTGGGCAGCGCCGTGTGTGCGAACATTGGCCCGGATGCGGTGGGTCTCGTTTTTGAAGGACCCAAGCGCGGATAATACGTCCTGAAGTGGAAAAATTGCCCCTGCCGCAAATGGATGCGGCAGGGGCATTGTGCTGTCAGCGGACGCTGTAGGAGAGGAAGGCCTCGCCGTCGAGGGACTTGACGGTGAAGACGCCGCTCTCATAGACCATATAGCTGGCCGGGAAGCCGCCCTTAGGCAGACCGGCGGAACCGGGGTTGATGTAAGTCATGCCGTCCTTTTCTTCGACGACGGGCAGATGTGTATGGCCGTGAATGAGCAGGTCACCCTGCTTGTGCGGCGGCAGGCAGTCAAGATGGAAGAGATGACCGTGGGTGACGAAGGCCGTGACGCCATCCAGATCAAACAGCGCGTAATCCGCCTGAATCGGGAACTCGAGCACCATCTGGTCGACCTCAGCATCACAGTTGCCGCGGACACAGAGCAGCTCATTCTTATGCGCATTTAGCAGCGCGGTGACGGCCTTTGGGTCGTAAGCGTCGGGCAGATCGTTGCGCGGCCCGTGATAGAGCAGGTCGCCAAGCAGCACGAGGCGGTCAGCGCCTTCGATCCTGTATTGGCGCAGAATGGCTTCCATTGCGCTGCGGGAGCCGTGGATATCGGATGCAAACATGAGCTTCATAGCATTCTTCCTTTCATTCTGAATGGCACAGGATTACAGATCGATCTCCAGCACGACGGGGCAATGGTCGCTGCCCATGATCTGCGCGTCGATACGCGCCCCGCGGATACGATCCTTGATGCGTTCGGATACGAGGAAATAGTCAATACGCCAGCCTGCGTTCTTCGCGCGTGCATTGAACATATAGCTCCACCAACTGTATGCGCCGGTGACGTCCGGATAGAGATACCGGAAGGTATCCACAAAGCCGGCGTCAAGGAGCTTGGAGAAGGCAGCGCGCTCCTGCGGCGTGAAGCCTGCGTTGTTCTGGTTGGTTTTCGGGTTCTTAAGGTCGATCTCTTTGTGGGCGACGTTCATATCGCCACATACAATCACGGGCTTCACCGCATCAAGCTTCTTGAGGTACATGCGGAAGTCCTCTTCCCAGCACATGCGGTACATGAGCCTCGTCAGCTCACGCTGGCTGTTGGGGGTATAGACGGTGACCAGATAGAAGCTTTCATATTCGAGCGTGATGACGCGGCCCTCGTGATCATGCAGATCGCTGCCGATGCCCATGGATACGGACAGCGGCTGCTGTCTGGCGAAGATGGCTGTTCCGGAATAGCCCTTCTTCTCGGCGGAATTGAAGTACTGGATGTGGCCGGGCGTGGATACCTCGGCCTGATCCGGCTGCATCTTTGTCTCCTGCAGGCAGAAGAAATCAGCGTCCTGCGCTGCGAAATAATCGTCAAAGCCCTTGCCGAGACATGCGCGCAGGCCATTGACGTTCCATGAGATCAGTTTCATAGTTCCTCCATGCGGTTATGCGCGGATAGAAAGCGCACTTTGCTGTTATTATACAGGATGATACCGTATGTTGAAAAGAGAAACCTTGCGTAGGAGCGAAAAAAGAGGGTGAGCCTGTGCTGTTGGCTGCAGCGGTCTATCTGTTTCTATGCCTCCCGCTGCGCGTGCAGGCCCATCTGTGCATGCATGGCATCCATCTGGAATGGCATGTCAGCGCATCGGTATGCGGCATTGGGATCAGACGGGATGAGCAGCTCTGCATCAAAGAGGGAAAGCTGCGCCGGGAGGGGCCGCCGACACGGCCCAAGAGGGAAGGGCAAAGCGGCGCCAGACAGAGAAGAGCGGTCGGCAGGGCTGTCCGCGCGGCGCTGGAGGCAGCGGGATACAGACGGGCGTCGGTATATGCCGTGATTGGCCTTGGCGATGCAGCTGCCACAGCGCTTGCGGCGGGCGCGGCGAGTGCAGCGGTGAATACGGCAGCCTGTCGGTGGCGGATCCCCGTGCGGACGCAGATTACCCCGGATTATGATCATGCGCAGATGACGGTGATTGCAAACGGAATATTCGTGACGAGGCCGGGAGATATTATAGCTGCGCTGCTGATGAACCGCGGAAGACGGCGGACAGAAATCGTGGAGCGAAATGAGGGAATGAAATGGATCAGCACCCTATTGAGAGACTGATGGGCACATCCATGGAAAGCATCAGAGAGATGGTTGACGTCAATACCGTCATCGGTGATGCTGTGCAGACGCAGGATGGCTCGACGGTCATCCCAATCTCAAAGGTGTCGTTCGGGTTTGTGGCTGGCGGCGGCGAGTACGGCGCGGAGCAGTCGCCTGGCATGGGCGGCAAGCCGTTTGCCGGCGGCGCGGGCGCAGGCGTGTCTGTTCAGCCGGTGGGCTTTCTCGTCTGCTCGGCGAGCGGGGTCCGGCTGCTTCGGGCGGGTGGTGCTTCAGCGCTGGAGCGTGCGGCGGAGATGCTGCCTCAGCTGCTCACGGCGCTGCATGACGATGAAGAGGATGCACCAGTGCAGGAGAGGCCGCGCGTACGCGCTGCATACAGGGAGAGTTAGGGCGGGCGGGATCCCGCCCGTTTTTCTTCTGTGCGGCGAACACGGTTTGCCTGCCCTGCATAGCATAGAGCAGGACGGATGCTGAAATGAATGAAACACAAGGCCTGAATTCGTCAAAAACTTCAGTATTTCATATGCTCGCGCAAATCCTCTTGACTTTGGATGAATCCTTATATAGAATAATGCTGTTTACATTTTTTGTTATGAGAAACTGGAAAACGGAGGGCTTCCGGATGGGTATAAAGGTAGCGAAGTTTGGCGGGAGTTCGCTGGCGGATGCGGCGCATTTTGCGAAGGTGAAGAGCATTCTTCTTGCGGACGCGGACAGGAGGATTGTTGTCCCCAGCGCGCCGGGCAAGCGCAGCTCTACAGATATCAAGGTGACGGACCTTTTCTATGAGTGCAACAAGCTGGCGGGCGCAGGGCAGAGCATGGACGATGCGTTCGAGAAGATCGTCGTGCGCTATCATGAGATCGCTGAAGAACTGCAGATCACTGTGGATCTTGATGTGCATCTTGAAGAGGTGCGCAAGAATATCAAGCTTGGCGCCGGTGCAGATTATGCTGCTAGCCGCGGCGAGTATCTCAACGGCATTCTGCTGGCGGCCTATATGGGATGGGATTTTGTCGATCCGCAGGATGGCATCTTTTTTGATGAAGAAGGCCATCTGGACAGCGAGAAGACACAGCAGATGCTCAGCGCGCTGCTTGCCGGGCACAGCCACGCTGTTGTGCCGGGTTTCTATGGATGCGATACGCATGGCCGGGTGAAGACCTTCTCCCGAGGAGGCAGCGACGTTACCGGTGCGCTTGTGTCCCGCGCGGTCAATGCCGATATGTACGAGAACTGGACGGACGTATCCGGCTGCCTGATGGCGGATCCGCGTATCGTGCGCAATCCCGAACCGATCCGCTATGTGACCTATCGTGAGCTGCGCGAGTTGTCCTATATGGGCTTCACGGTGCTGCATGAGGATGCGATTTTCCCTGTCCGCATGGCAGGGATTCCGACCAACATCCGCAATACCAATGATCCCGAGGCGCCGGGCACGGTCATCTGCTATGAGGCGGAGGACTATGAGAGCGAGTACATGATTACCGGCATTGCCGGGCATAAGGATTTTGCGATCATTTCCGTCGAGAAGGCGATGATGAACGCGGAGCTCGGCTTTGGCCGGCGTGTTCTGCAGGCGCTCGAGGAGGAAGGCGTCTCCTTTGAGCATATGCCCAGCGGCATTGACACGATGTGCGTAGTGGTGCGTGAGGATGCGATCGACGGCAAGAAGGAGCGCATCATCAAGCGTATTCATGAGCTGTGCGCGCCGGATTCCGTGGAGATTCATTCCGGCCTTGCGCTGATCGCCATGGTCGGCCGCGGTATGGTGCGTTCCAAGGGTATTTCTGCGCGCCTGTTCAATGCGCTGATGAAGGCCGGCGTGAACGTACGCCTGATCGATCAGGGCTCCAGCGAGCTGAATATCATCGTCGGCGTGGATAATCTCGACTTTGAGGTTGCTGTCCGTGCGATCTATCGCGCCTTTGTCGTCAAGGAGCCGCGCTGGTAAAGAACATATAATAGAAGAAAGAGCTGCTTTTGGCAGCTCTTTTTTTCGAACCGTATCAGATGATGGAGACCAGAGATTTGCAGAGCATGACCAGATCATAGCGGATGCCCTTGCGGCTGCGCCATGAGCGGTTATCCCAATCCTGCTGTGAGACATCGTCTCCGCCGTAGATCAGCGCGCCGTAGTCAAAGCCGCGGAACTGCGCGACGGCGATGCAGCCGGCCTGCTCCATTTCCACGATCATAGCGCCCTCTGCTTTGCGCTGCGCAACGCGGTCCGCAGTCTCACGGAAGATGGCGTCTGTTGTCCATGTCAGGCCGCGCAGATAGGGGATGGCGTGCTCGTTCAGGTAGGAGATAATCTTCGCTGTTACAGCCTCCGAGGTATGGATGCAGCGGGACGGCTCGATGTAATGAAAGGAAAAGCCTTCATCGCGGATGGCTCCTTCGACGACGAGCAGCTGCCCGACCTCAATCTCCTTGTTGAGCACGCCGCCCCCGCCGCAGAACATGACCTTGCGCACGCCCATCGCATGGAAGAGATCCAGATTGCCGGCGCACGCCGGGCATCCGACGAAACCGAGCACAATCAATTCGCCTGTATCGACGAAATGATAGACATCAAAGGGGTTTTCTCCGCCGATATGGCATTCGGGTTCTATGCACTTTTCTTCGATCAGCCTGTCAATCACCTCGGGAAAGAATGTGATGATCATCTTGTCGCAAGAGAATGGTTTGTCGACAAACGCCTGCGGATTGAGCACGGCGGTTTTGCTGTCGTCATGCTCGAGGATGGGGTAAGGCTGCCTGACCAGCATGGTAATCGCCTCCGTTTGAGTGTACTGCTATCATTATAGAGGGAAACGTATCCAAAATCAAACAGAAACGATAATTCGCGTTCAGGTATACCATCTATTTGTGTTCTGTGCAGTCTGCGTGGGATGCGCTGAAATCAAAAAACGGCCATCTGACGATGACCGTTTCTTGAATGGTGCGGGAAACAGGACTTTTTCTTGCAGCCTCGACGGCCGCTTCGGTCATCGCGGCTCTGACAGCCCACTGGGCTGTCATTCACTGCCGCTTTATTCAAGTCCCGTTTCCCGATAAAAGGGATCAAAAAACGGCCATCTGACGATGACCGTTTCTTGATTGGTGCGGGAAACAGGACTTGAACCTGCATGAAGTTGCCCTCACTAGAACCTGAATCTAGCGCGTCTGCCAATTCCGCCATTCCCGCGAACAGGTTGATTATAATCCGGATTCCTCATAATGTCAAGTGTGATTCCGATAAAACGGAGCGAATCTGTTGAATTGGACCGCATAACTTGCATATGTATGCGATTTTTGATACAATAATGATGTTTGGCTGCCGCTCCATGCAGGGCAGACCGGACGGTTGTCTTGTTATCGCCGCACTGCGGCATGTCTAGTCGGGTATCCATAGAGAACCCGAACGGAGGACAAAAAATGAAAAAGCAAAACCTTTATGCGGGGAAGAGGCTTTCCCTGCAGTGGATGACCGGCACGTCGATGATGATCGCGCTTACGCTCGTGCTGGCCAACACGCCGCTTGGGATGATCCGCATGCCGTTTCTCACGGCAACGACGCTGCATATTCCGGTGATTCTTGCCGTGCTTGTCCTTGGATGGGAGGCTGGCGTGATCACGGGGCTTGTCTTTGGCATACACAGCCTGATCAGCAACCTGACCGGCGCGTCGTTCTTTGCGCCGTTCTTCATCAATCCGCTCGTCTCTGTGCTGCCGCGCGCGGTGTTTCCGCTGTGCGTATACGGTGTATACAGGATTGTGCTTCGCCTGTTTGGCAGCAAAGGGCGGATGGCAGCCTATGTGCTGGCGGCTGCGCTGGGGACGGCGCTGCATACGACGATGGTCATGGGGATGATCTATCTGCTCAACAGGGACAGAATTGCGCAGATGGTCGCGTCCGGCGCAGGGGTGCCGCAGGCGCTTGCGGAGCGCGGCGTCGGCATGGGCGTTGCTGTGCTGGGGATGACCAACGGCATACCGGAAATGATCGTTGCGGCTGTGATCGCGCCGGTGATTGCGCTGGCGCTGGATCGCGCGCTGGGGCGCATGAGGCCCCGCCGCTGAGCGGGCATGAATCAGGGGGAATGAACAATGATTTTTGTCATGGATATCGGCAATACCAACATTAAGGCGGCTGTGTTTGACGGAAATGTTCTGCTCAAGCGCTGGCGCTGTGCAACAGATACGTCGCTTACAAGCGATCAGTACGGCATCTTTATGGCGGACCTGTTCCGCTATAATGGCCTGGATATGAAGGCGATTGAGGGGATCATGATCTCCTCTGTTGTGCCTACGATCAACTACACGATTGAGCATATGTGCCGGGATTACTTCGGCATGGATCCGAAATTCCTGCTGCCCGGGCTGAAAACGGGACTGAACATCCGCTATGAGAATCCCCGTGAGCTGGGCAGCGACCGTATCGCCAATGCTGTGGCGGTATCGACGATTTACGGCGGGCCGTCGATCTTTATTGATTTCGGCACAGCAACGACATACGGCGTCGTATCGGATAAGAGCGAATTCCTTGGAGGCGCGATCGGCCCGGGCCTGAGGATGATGAATGCTGCGCTGTCTACCGGAACGGCAAAGCTGCCCTCTATCGAGCTCGTGCTGCCTCAGCGTGTGATCGGCAGAACGACGATCACCAATATTCAGTCCGGCATCATTTACGGCTATATCGGCTCTGTGGAAAAGATCGTTTCTCGTATGAAAGAAGAGATGGGCTGCATGGATGCGAAAGTTATTGCAACTGGCGGCATGGCGCACATGGTGAGGCAGAATTCCGACGTCATCGACGTCATCAACCCGGATCTGACGCTGACAGGGCTCAGATTGATCTACGAGAAGAATCATCAATAAACATACGGAGGATTTATGGAGACGATCAGAATCGGCTTCCTTGGCTGCGGCAACATCGGCTGCGGCGTCTATCGGCTGCTGCAGACGCATGGCGAGGCTATGCGGGCCAATGAGGGCGTTGCCTTTGATATCGGGGCGATCCTTGTGCGCGACGTCGCCAAGAAGCGCAGCTGGGCGATCCCGGCGTCTTTGCTGACGGACAGGGCGGAGGATGTGCTGGACAACCCGGACATCGCCATTGTGATGGAGTTCATGGGCGGTGAGCAGCCCGCTGCGTCGTATATGATCCGTGCGCTGAAGGCGGGCAAGAGCATCGTGACAGCGAATAAGATGGCGCTGGCAACGCACTGGGATGAGATCGTCAGCGCAGCGAGGGAGAGCGGAGCGGGCCTGTATTACGAGGCGAGCGTATGCGGCGCCATCCCGATCATCCGGGCGATCAATGATTCGCTTCAGGCGAACAGGGTGACGTCGCTGATGGGCATCATCAACGGTACAACGAACTATATCCTCAGCCGCATGAGCAGCGAGGGCGCGGATTATGCCAGGGTTCTGGCGGATGCACAGCGTCTGGGTCTTGCGGAGCCGGATCCCACGGCAGACGTCGAGGGTTATGACGCCGCATACAAGCTGTCGATTCTCTCAACGCTGGCGTTCCATCGCCATGTGCCTGTTGACTGTGTATACAGGGAGGGCATCACGGGGATTTCTGCGATTGACGTCGCCTGCGGCAAGGAATTCGGCCTGACGCTCAAGCTGCTCGCCGTTGCCAAGGAGGAGAACGGCGTCATTCAGGCGCGCGTGCATCCCACCTTTGTGCCGGATCATCATCCCCTGGCCAGCGTGAGCGACGCTTTCAATGCGGTTTATGTCAACGGGGACGCCTGCGGGGAGATGATGTTCTATGGCCGCGGCGCAGGGGACATGCCGACTGCCAGCGCGCTTGTATCGGACCTGATCAAGGCGGCCAAAGCAAAGAGGCATGAGCTGCCTGCCGTCCATAGCGCTGCGGAACGCATGGCGGACGACTGGACTTGCGTGCATTTTGTCAGAATGATGGCCAAGGATGAGCCCGGCGTGCTGAGCAAAGTTGCAGGACAATTTGCAGATGAGGGCGTCAGCATAGCCTCTATGGTGCAGAAGGGGAGATGCAACAGCGACGGCAGAGTGCAGCTGGTGTTCCTGACACACCGTGCTTCTGAGCGATCCATTCGCAGTGCGCTGGCCCGGATTGACGGTGATTTGGCGTCTGAACTGCACATAATCCGCGTTGAGAATGAGTGATTATAGGAGAATATCAATAACAGCATGCAAAAGTATGCTGTTATTTCTATATTGGCGAGAGGGATGCGTATAGGATAATGTTCAATTTTGTATATATGCAAATTGCACAAGAATCTGAACAGATGCAAATCAGACAGTAAAACAATAGAACGAACAGACTGCATATTGGGTTGCAAATTTGCAGGATTAGATTTTGAAATGTTCATCATAGGGTCAAATAAATCGGTTTTTTTGATGGGGGGAAGCAAAAAATGATGGGAAAAGACGGACGATGTAACACCGTCGTTTTTAGGCGAAAAAGGCGAAAGCAAAAATGTACAAAAGAGAAGTAATACGGAGTAAATGAAAGAAATAAAGAGTATGCGTGCGGCAAATTGGCTAAATAGGGATAAATGGGAGAAATTGAAGATCGAAAGGCAAATGTAAATGTGGCATGAGAGGAGAAGATTTCGATTTTTTTGTGAAGATAATCAATTGAAAAAACGGAACAAAGAACGTATAATGTTTCCAGAACAAGGCGACAGCTGTTCGAATGAGCTGTTGTCTATCCGATTTTGAAGTTTTGAATTTGAAAGGGGATTCATCACATGGCAAGCTTGAAGCTCAACCACATCTACAAGATCTATTCTGGCAACGTGACTGCCGTTTCCGACTTCTGCCTCGAGATCGAGGATAAGGAGTTTATCGTTCTGGTTGGCCCGTCTGGCTGCGGCAAGTCCACCACCCTGCGCATGGTCGCCGGTCTGGAAGAGATTTCCGAGGGCGAGCTCTACATCGGCGAT
>JAGBAV010000021.1 GCA_017938795.1 Clostridia bacterium | reverse complement strand
GCAATACCGGCAGGCAGCTTCTTGCGGGTAGAACGCATCACGTTCTGGAAATTGACGAAGATGCCCTGGGCGGTCTCAGGACGCAGATAGATCTCATTGGCGGAGGTCTCGGTCACGCCGGCATGGGTCTTGAACATCAGGTTGAACTGACGGATGCCGGTGAAATCCTTCTTGCCGCAGGTCGGGCAGACGATGTCGGCATGCTCGGCGATATACGCCTCCAGCTGCTCGTTGGTCCAGCCGTCGCCGGTCTCCGCGCCCTGCGTATAGTCCTCAATGAGCTTGTCCGCGCGGAAGCGGGCCTTACAGGCCTTGCAGTCCATCAGCGGGTCGTTGAAGCCGCCGACGTGGCCGGACGCCACCCAGACCTGACGGTTCATCAGGATCGCCGCGTCAAGGCCGACGTTGTACTTGTTCTCCTGCACGAACTTCTGCCACCACGCACGCTTGACATTGTTCTTGAATTCCACGCCCAGCGGGCCGTAATCCCAGCTGTTGGCCAGGCCGCCGTAGATCTCGCTGCCCGGGAAGATGAAGCCGCGGCCCTTGCACAGGGCGACAATCTTGTCCATCGTGATATTCGCCATAACGATAACCCTCTTTCTCGTATTCTTCGTCGGAGGTCTTTCCCAAATCAAAGAACCGCGCAAAGACACGCCCCCGAATCCGTGCTTCACTTGGATTCAAGGGACGAAAGTTGCCTTCCGCGGTTCCACCCTTGTTGACGCGCGAAACCGCGCATCCGCTTTTTTTATGCTTTCATGCTTCTCGCTCCGGGCTGCCAACCCCATCGACGCGATATGCGAAGATCATGATACTAGAGAAACGGGGTTTTGTCAAGTGGATGCTCGCTTTTTCGCGCAGACGCAGCCCTGACGTCTACCCAATCTGCGCGATCTGTGGTAGTATTTTCATCATATACAGCCCGAAAACCGACCGGACAAGGGTGTCCGGCGCCGTTTTTCGCTGATTCCCGCTTCATGTCGTGGGATTTTGTCCCGGAATGCCGTACCATGGACCGCGAAGGAGGACCAAATATGGATCAGATCAGGATCGGAAGTTTTCTGAAGGCCCTGCGCAAAGAAAAGGGCCTCACGCAGGAGCAGCTCGCTGAGCGGCTGGGCGTATCCGCAAGAACCGTCTCCCGCTGGGAGACCGGGAGCAATATGCCGGACATCAGCCTGCTCCTTGAGATCGCAGAGTTCTATGACGTCAGCATCCCGGAGATCGTCTCCGGAGAAAGGAAAGAAGAACCCATGAAGGAAGAAGTCAAAGAAGTCGCCGCGACGATGTCCCGGTATGCGGAGTCCGAAAAGGAATTCATCATCAAGAGCATTCAGGCGCAGAGCTTCGTCGGCGTCGCCGCGCTGGCTGTCCACACCGTGCTCGAAATAACCGGGCTGGCGCAGCGCCACGACATGCTCGGGCATCTCTCCAGCCTCAGCCTGACGCTGGTGTTTGTCATGACGATCATGGCCCCGCTGTATGCGACCGGCCTGCTCTACCGGCTCAAAAACAAGAACCGCCGGATCAATCTGCCGCTCCCGCTCAAGCTGCTGCTCGCCGCCGGCGTGGGCTACGGCGCGGCGCATCTCATCAAATTCCTGCTGTCCCTGCTGCCGTTTTGATCATGCAGCTTTCCCCATGCAAAAGACAGGCCCGCAGCGGTGGGGATGGCAGGGATGGCGTGATCCTTCACTTCACACCAAAAAATACCGAGACCGCAAGCCCGCCAAAGCTTGCGGTTTTGCGTATTGCTGTGATACCATGAAAGCAGCAAACCCGGATTTGACGGAGGAGAAAAATGGAAAAAACATTTGTGGAAATAAAACTTTTTCAGGTAAAACCTGATAAACTCGAACAATTTGAAACAATAGTTGATGAAATGTCAGCATTTCAAATGAAATGTGAAGGTTGTATTTCACTGAAGTATTTTAAGAGGTTTTATACCATAGATGGAGTTGAATTAGGTGAACCACCGAGGGAATTGACCAAAGTTGTTAAGTGCGTTAAGTATTATTCGTGTTGGGAATTTGATACAAAGGAAAACTATGGAAAAGCAAATAAGCTTTTCTTTGATAAGTATATGAAAGAATTGCGGAGAATTCTGACAGCACCGTTTGACATCAGTTTAGGATATTCATTATAAACAGTTAACCAGACTGCAATCTGCTGAGCAGAAGAAAACAAATTCCTGCCCTCTCAGGAGGGCGCAATGATACGCACGGCACTGCGTTTCCATATAGCAAACGAGCATCCATTCACCGGATGCTCGTTTGTTCATTGCAGGATATTCTCTCCCCTAAGGGCTTGTCTTTTTCCATTCTCCTGATTTACAGATGTTTAGGCCTGCGCCCGCTGCGCCTCATCATCCGCGAGAGCTTCGCGCCGTCCCACAGTTCCACACCGGTCGACTCCGCCAGCTCAATCGCCCCGCGCGTGAACGTGCCGGGGCAGACGACGACGGGCACGTCGCAGCCGTAGAACTGCGCGCCGGCGTACGCCTCCTGCACGGCGAAATTGCCCACCGCGCCGTCATAGTTCTTGCACTGGATGGCGTAGGTGACGCCGCCGCGATCACACAGGATATCCACGCCCTGATCGCCGCTGCCCTTGGTCAGCTCGACATGATGATAATAATGATCCTTCAGCAGCAGGGCGACGTAATGCTCGAACTCCTCTCCGCTGAGCCTGAGGCACCGGGAGGCGCGGTTATGCCGCCCGCCAAGCCGCCGCAGCAGAAAGACAACCGGCCACGCCGCCAGACGCGCCGCATGCCCAAGCAGCCAGATCAGCCCCCGCAGCAGCAGACGCACCGCCGCAAGCAGACCGCGCAGCAGCCCGACGAACAGCCCGGCCACGCCCTCGCAGACAAAGTCCACGACGGACAGCAGGCCATCCAGCAACATGATCAGCAGCGAACGCCGCTCCCCTTTCCTTCGCGCCATCGCTTACCTGCGCTCAAGGCAAGCCACCGCGTGCGCGGAGATGCCCAGCCCCTCGCCCTCGAAGCCCAGCTTCTCGGTGGTCGTCGCCTTCACATTCACGCAGTCGGTCTCCACGCCGAGATGACGCGCCACATTCTCCCGCATCTGCTCAATATAGTCCTTGAGCTTGGGGCGCTGGGCAATGATTGTCACGTCCACATTGCCCACCGCATAGCCCTTCTCCCGCACGAGCGTCATCACATGATCGAGCAGCAGGCCGGAGTCCGCGCCCTTATACTGCGGGTCGGTGTCGGGGAAATGCCTGCCGATATCGCCCATCGCCGCCGCACCGAGGATGGCGTCCGTCAGCGCGTGATACGCGACGTCGGCGTCGCTGTGGCCCAGCAGGCCAAGCGTATGCGGCACCTCCACGCCGCAGAGGATGAGCTTCCTGCCCTCGACAAGACGGTGCACATCATATCCATGACCGATACGCATGGCCGTCGCCTCCTTCTTCTCCCCGCGCCGGATGAGCACCTGCTCGCAAAGGAGCAGATCCTCCGGCGTGGTCAGCTTGATATTCTCCGCGTCGCCGGGCGTGAGGCGTACCCTCTCGCCCATCCACTCCGCGAGCATGGCGTCGTCCGTCGCACGCTCGCCGCGTTCATTGCCCTGCGCATACAGGGCATGCGCCCGGCGGATCAGCTCCGCGCGGAAGGTCTGCGGCGTCTGCACGGCACGCAGCGCGTCCCTGCGCGGCGTATCCACGACGACGCCGCTTTCATCCACGCGCTTGACGGTGTCCTTGAGCGGGACAGCCGCCACGCCGCTGCCGTATGCCGCCGCGCTCTCGATCGTCGCGGCGATGACCTCGCGCGTGACCAGCGGCCTCGCACCGTCATGGATGGCGATGATCTCCGCCTCTTCGCTGACGGCCTCCACGCCGCGGCGCACGCTCTCCTGCCTGTCCGCGCCGCCCTCGACGATCTGTGCCTGCACGCTGTACTGCGCAAGCAGCGCGCGCATCTCGTCCATATCCTCCGCGCCGGTGACCACGACGATCTCGCCGAACAGCGATGCCGCCTCAAACGCGCGCGCCGTGCGCACGATCACCGGCACGCCCAGCACAGGCCACAGCGCCTTATTGCGCCCGAGCCCCATGCGCGTGCCGCGTCCCGCCGCGACAATCACAGCCGCGTTCATCACAGATCCTCCGTGCCGGCGAGCAGCTCATACATCGCGCCGGCGTCGTTCTTGCGCACGACCTCCGCGACCTGCAAGATGCGGAATCGCGCCATCTTCTCGCCGAAGCGGATCTCGAGGACGTCGCCCTCCCTGACCTCGCTGGACGGCTTGGCGACCTTGCCGTTGATCGTCACGCGCCCGCCCTCGGACGCCTCCTTCGCCACCGTGCGGCGCTTGATGATGCGCGATACCTTCAGGTACTTATCCAGTCTCATGATGTTATCCTTTCCCGGGGATCACCCCGTCAGCATGTCTTTTCCTATTATTCTGTGCGCGGTCTGTCCGCCCAGAGCACGGGCAGGCAGCAGACGAAGGGATAGATATACCGCCCCGCCATCACCGGCCCCAGCAGGAACGTGCCCCACAGCAGCACAGGCAGCAGCCCCGCGCCAAAGCGCAGCCAGCAGCCGCGGTACATCTCCCGCAGCCAGAGATACAGCATGACCCACACGATCACGCCCATATTGAACAGCCAGCCCACCACAGGGATCTGCATCGCACCCTTCGCGCCAAAGCGCCACGACAGCGAATCCACCACGCGGCGCAGCGGGCTCGTCTGGCTGATCCATGGAAAATCGCACCACTGCTCCGTCTGCTCACCGCTGACGCCCATCTGCAGGTAATACCCGGAGACGCCGTACTCGCTGTACGGATAGAAGAACGAATAAGTATGCACCAGCAGCGCGTCGGCATAAGTTTTGAGGCACTTGCCGCCCACGCTCAGATACACGCGCGCATACTTCCCGGGGTCGCTGAGAAAGCGCGCGGTGTCAAACTCAAACTTCACCGGGTCGGACACCGTCGGGTCATACAGCCGCCATGCCTCCCCGGGCATCAGCTCGTCAATCGCCGTAATCTCCTCCGGCGTGAGCTTCTCCTCTTCCTGCAGCCGCGCGCGCGCAAGCTGCTGGATCGGCCATGAGAGCATCTCGCTCATATCTCCGTCGGCCGCCTTCGTCGCCCCCTGCAGCGCATGCCCCACCAGCGAGGACATCATCAGCGCCGCCGCCATGCATGCCAGCACACCGCGCCGCCCGCGCAGCAGCGGAATCGCCATGATCACCAGCCACACCGCCAGCGCATAGAGCGCATTGTTGCGCAGAAGCAGCATGCCGCAGCCGGCCAGCGCCGCAGCCGCATGCAGCCTGCGCCCGCCGCCCGTCTCTATCAGCTCCGTCGTGAGCGCCAGCGTCAGCGCAAACAGGCCGGCAAACAGCACGTCCTTCGTCGCATTGACGCTCATGAACATATGCAGCGGGTACAGCGCGAAAAACACCGCGCACTGCCGCGCGCGCCTGCCGCCGCAGCGCCTGCCGATGCTCGCGCAGGCCAGCGCAAAGCACCCGGCCAGCGCCGTCATCTGGATCACCGTATACAGCGCCGCGCCGAGATTGATGCTGCCAAGCGCCTGCCCCAGCCGCACGCAGCCGCCCAGCAGCAGCGTATGCAGCAGCGGATGATGCGTGGAATACGCGCCGGTAAAAACCTGACGCAGCTGAAACGGCACATCATAGGCAAACGAGCCGGGATACGCCGCAAGGAACATCGGCACATAGCAGGCGAGGATCGCCGCAAACGCGCGTCCTGTATGAAACGGCGTATCACCCTGCCCCTTCGCACTTCTGCGCAGACCAAGCCGCTCCACAGCGCGCCCGGGGCCGCCGCCCCACAAAAACGCAAGCAGCCCCGCAAACAGCGGCGTCATCACCGCCGCAGCGGCAAGCGCCGGCAGCGGAGCGCACCGGCCCAGATGCTGCGCCTGCCAGCCAAACGCCGCAAACAGCGCATACATCATCCCGCCCAGCCACGCTGCCGCAGCCCTGCGGGTCTTTCCCGTTGCCATGCGCACCCCTCCTGTCCGCTCTTTTCTTCAGTGTACCACATCCTGCGCGGGATGACAATCTCCTCCCCGCCGCGCAAATCCTGCAGAATTGCCCGTTTCCTGTCATATTCACGCCACATTCCGGCGGTATGATTCCCATTGTTGAGGGATGTGCACACCATCCCGATACGTCGCCGGCGCGATCCCCTCTCGCCGGCGGTATCTTCCTTTTCTTCCCTTCCTCTATTCCCTTCCATGGGAAGCGCCCTGTCGGTCCCCTCCGGCGGGGCGTTTTTCATGCGGGCAGAGCCAGTACCCGCTTGCGAACCGCTTGGCTCGCTGCTCTGTGCCCGATGCACGGAGCCTGCAGCGGGCTGAGCCCGCGCCCATTTCCGAACTGCTCAGCTGGACATCGTTCTCTGTGCCCGACGCACGAAGCCCGGCACGAATTCTGATAATACGAAAAAAGGCGCCGCGCCGCCCTGCAGCGCGATGCCTGATTATGCTGTAGGCTCCCCGTCCGGCGCGGGCTCCTCCTGCGCGGTCTCGCCCAGCTGGGCCATGATCGTCTGGTAGAGGAAGGTCGCCCTGCCCGGCCAGCGCTCGCAAAAGCGCTTCGCCTGCTCTTTGTTTGCCGTGGTGATCGTCATGCCGAAAATCTCCGCGCCGCCCTCCAGCGCGCGCAGCCTGACTACATAGCCGTTGCCGACCTTCTCAAAGTCTGCCGGCATCTGCAGCTCATCCCGGATGCGGCGGCGCCATGCGCTGCCATGCTCCTCCAGCTTCTCCTGCAGCGAGGCGCGGATATGCGAGCCGAATAATTCAAGGCTCTGCCGCCCCTCCGGCGTGAGGATCAGCAGCCGCCCCTCCAGATGGCGCGCCTCGCGCACAAAGCCCGCCTCCTTCAGCCCGGCCAGCGCGAGGTAGAACTGGAACTGGCTCTGCAGCGACGTCTCCACCACAAAGCGCAGCAGCTGCTCCTGCGTGCATCCCCCGATGCGGTCGAGCGCGCTGAGCAATACCAGCTTATCTTCCTCTTCCGTAGCGTGAATGTCAAACACAGGCGCACCTCCCATCGGCGTAATCACTCCTCAACAGGCTCGTCCTTGACAATATAGCTCTCCAGCTCGCGCAGCAGATCGTCGCAGTCGTCGCTGTAGATATCCATGCGGATCGGGCGGGACAGATCGATCGAGAAGATGCCCAGGATGGACTTCGCATCCACCACATATCGCCCGGATCGCAGATCCATATCGTACGGGAATCGATTCACAAGGCTTACAAAATCCTTGACGTGATTGGTCATCATCGTCAGACGGATGTTCACAGATTTCATCAGTACACACTCTCCTTTCCGCTTCCTGTGTATTATACCCGAAACGATAGGCGAATGCAAGCCGCGCCGTTCCCTTTTGTCCGCCATTCAGTCCGCCGCGCCGCAATGACACAATTTTCAAAAAACAACAAAAAGGGACTTGACGAACACCATAATCCGCGGTATAATCATTTTCGTGCTTGGGGTCTTAGCTCAGCTGGTCAGAGCGCCACGTTGACATCGTGGAGGTCGTAGGTTCGAGCCCTATAGACCCCACCAGTACAGCCGGTCTTGTCACCCGGCATCAAACGATCGGAAAGTTCCGGTCGTTTTTTTGTGCTTCTTCGAGGTGGGGTCTTGGTTTGTATCACCCGGGGAGCCCGCATAGTCGCAATGTCCCATTGCTCCTTGCGGTTCCCCACGCTCCGCCTGCCTG
>JAGBAV010000151.1 GCA_017938795.1 Clostridia bacterium | reverse complement strand
GGTCAACTCCTTTCATTTTTGCGCTTGTCTGATATTGACCATTATAACTGGTTTTCTCTTATAACGCAAGGAAAAGAAGGTGAAAACTTATGGCCGAAACCCTGCGCGAACTGGTGGTCGCGCTGTCGCTGGACTCCAGCATAGTATTCACCCTCATCTCCCTCCGCAAGCAGCAGATTGCAAAGCTGGATGAGCTGGTCAAAGCACGGTTTGTCGAGATGTTTGGGGATCCGGTGAAGAACCCTAAAAAATGGGCAACGAAGTGCTTTGATGATGCTTGCGATGGAATTGGTGACGGTTTGCATGGGACACCCGAGTATGATGATAACGGTGATTATCCCTTTATCAATGGCAATAATCTAATAGATGGACACATTGTTATCACTCCTGCAACCAAAAAGGTATCTGCTGATACATACAAGCAGCATTTCATCGAAATTTCTTCGAATGCAATATTGATTTCGATAAATGGCACATTAGGTAAATTGGCTTATTACAATGACGAAAAAGTCATGCTCGGTAAGATGGCCGTTTCTTGTTTGCATTCATCGGGAAATGGGACTTGAATAAAGCGGCAGTGAATGACAGCCCGGTGGGCAGTCAGAGCCGCGATGACCGAAGCGGCCGTCGAGGCTGCAGGAAAAGAAGTCCGGTCTTCATCACCAAGGAGATCATCGTCGGATGGTCTCTTTTTCTTTATTAATGGACAATAATATTGGATCCTTGTCCTTGACACAGATGAACGCTCAGATCATAAGAAAGAATGGTATTTGTATGCAACAGAATGCTTGCTTTTGTCAACAGGCTATGTCATAATGAATTCAAAGGGCACAGATTGCCCGAAACAAAAAAGGAGGCCTACTCTTATGAAAAAGCTCGCTTCCCTGATTCTTGTCCTTGTTCTGTGCATGGTGTCCTGCGCTGCGCTGGCGGATGCGCTGCCGGCCCCGCAGGCCGATCCGAACGACATGTTCGGCGTGGATATGAACATCAACATGACCACCATCGACCAGTATGTGGGCCGCGACGACGTCGTGTACCGCGACGTGCGCATGCTCTTTGACCCGGCGGACTACGGCGCAATCGGCGGCAATGCGGACCTCTCCTCCACGATCGAGGGCTTCAAGATCGTGCCCTATCCGTATCTGGCGACCCTCTCTGCGCTGCCGGTGGCCGGCGCGTACGAGGCCGAGACCCTGTTCACCCTCGCGTGGAATGAGGACGGCAGCATTGCGACTGCGACCCCGAACTATGAGGAGTCCATGCTGATCGTCGAGGAGCTCTTCCCGAAGGATAAGCCGATCTTCATCATGTGCGGCGGCGGCGGCTATGCCGGCATGACCAAGAACCTGCTGATCTTCCTCGGCTGGAATCCGGAGCTGCTGTACAATGTCGGCGGCAACTGGGCGTATCAGGGGGAGAAGGGTCTTGAGCTGATCCAGTACTCCGAGGAGGCGGATGGCAACGACATCTTCGCCACCTGGCGTGCGGATTATGCCTATATCGACTTTGCCCGCCTGCATCCGGCGCAGTAAGGGGATCGCGATGAAGAAAACTGTATTGGCGCTGGCTCTTCTGGCGCTGGTGCTCTTTGGCAGCGTGTCCCTTGCGGCTGAGCTCGTGACCGTTCCCTATACGCAGTATTCCAGCGGCGGCACGGCGACCGAGCTTGAAGCGGTCATCCTGTTTGAGAACAAGAATTCCACGTTCACGCGCTATCAGGTGGCGTTTGCCTCCTGCACATGCCGCGGCGCGGAATCCAACTACCGCTCCGTCATGTATATCGAGCTGCTGAACACGAAGGAGACTGCGGGCGAGGCGAAGATCCGCTCCATCAGCTTCTCTGATGTGAAGGGCACGACGGTCGGCATGTGGGGCGACAGCAACCCCATCTACATGCAGCCGGATAAGACATTTGAGTATATGGACGAGCACTTTGTCCAGAAGCTCGTCGGCTGCACGAAGAATGATATTGACGCATGGGAAGGCTACGGCGACGTCGTGGACGCCGTGGACGTCGATGCGGTTGCGGGCGCGACGGTGTCGGTGAGCAACATCACCTCCGTTGTCCGCAGCATGTTCCAGTATCACGCGGACAAATACTACAAGGGAAAATAACCATAAGAACACTCCGGAGCAATCCGGGGTGTTTTTGTCATGAGAGGGGATGCGGCGCGGGAGGCGGATAGATTTATTCTGTGATCTGCTATTGTGAATTGCTATACGGTATGCGATTTGGTATAATGATATCAGAAAAAATATGCCCTGCTCCGGTGGCGGCGTGATCATGTAATGATCTGCATGGTGCCGGGGCGACAGATATACATATTCCGTCTGTGAGAATACAGCATGGGCGGCGGGGCAGGCACAACAAAGGAGGAAGCATTGATGATTGCTCAGTATCCCCCGATGGGATGGAACAGCTGGGATTGCTACGGCGCGGCTGTTACCGAAGAGGATGTGCGCAGGAATGCGGAATATATGGCGGAGCATCTCAAGCCCTATGGCTGGGAGTATGTTGTTGTGGATATCCAGTGGTATCAGCCGACGGCTGTCAACCATGACTACGAGCCCTTTTCCAGCCTGATCATGGATGAGTACGGCCGCCTGATCCCGGCGGAGAACCGGTTTCCCAGCGCGGCGAATGGCGCGGGCTTCAAGCCGCTGGCGGATTATGTGCATTCGCTCGGGCTGAAGTTCGGCATCCACATCATGCGCGGCATGCCGCGTATGGCGGCGCACAACCATCTGCCGATCAAGGGCAGCGAATATGGCTGCCATCATGCAGCGAATCCGAACTCCATCTGCACGTGGAACCCGGATATGTACGGCCTGAGGTGCGAGCATGAGGCAGCGAAGGCTTATTATGCGAGCATCTTCGAGCTGTATGCGCAGTGGGGTGTGGACTTCATCAAGTGCGATGATATCGCGCGTGAGTATCCGCATTGCGAGCGCGAGATCGAGCTGATCTCCGAGGCCTGCAGGGGCTGCGGGCGGGATATGGTGCTGAGTCTGTCGCCGGGGCCTGCGCCTGTGGAACGTGCGGAGCATCTGAAGAAGTATGCCAATATGTGGCGCATCACCGACGATTTCTGGGACAGCTGGCGTCTGCTCAAGGGCATGTTTGAGCGCGCGGAGAAGTGGTGCATCCACTCTGCGCCGGGGCATTGGCCGGATGCGGATATGCTGCCGCTGGGCGCGCTGCGCCAGTGCAGCGATCCGGATGACTGGACGCACTTCACGCAGGCTGAGCAGCGCACGATGATGGCGCTGTGGGGCATGATGCGCTCCCCGCTGATGATCGGCGCGGAGATGACCAAGAATGACGAGTTCACGTTCAGCCTGCTGACCAATGCGGAGCTGCTGAACATCGGCCGCGATTCCTTCTGCGGTCATCCGCTGACGACCACGGAGGAGGAGAGTGTGTGGATCGCCCCGCGCAGCGACGGCAGAGGCGTATACGTCGCGCTGTTCAACCTGTCGGACGAGAAGCGCACGGTCAGCGTGGATACTGCGCTGCTTAATACGGCGGCACGCAGCGCGAAGGAGCTGTTCACCGGGGCGTCCGTCGTGGCGGGCGATACGCTGAGCGCGGAGCTCGGCGCGCATGACGCAGCGGTGTTCCTGATTTCGTAAATCGTATGATGCGATAAACAAATACAAGAATCAAGGGAGGGGCATCAGACATGAATAAGCAGCATTTCAGCACGCCTGTGGCGCTTGGCAGCGTGAAGGTGACCGATGCATTCTGGCAGCGCACGATGGAACTGGTTCGCAAAGAGGTGATCCCGTATCAGTGGGAGGTGCTCAATGATCGCGTGAAGGACGCAGCGCCCAGCTGGTGCATGCATAACTTCCGCGCTGCGGGCCGTCTGATGCGTGACAAGAAGCGCAAGGGCGCGGAGTTCGTTGCGCCGACGTATACCTTCCGCGGATTTGAGGCGCTGCCGGATGATCCGGAGCACCCGGAAGAGGATCGCTTCTATGGCTTTGTCTTCCAGGATACGGATTTCTCCAAGTGGATTGAGGCCGTTGGCTACTCGCTGGCGCAGCATCCCGATCCGGAGCTGGAGAAGACGGCGGATGAGGCGATTGACGTCGTCTGCGCCGCGCAGATGGAGGACGGGTATCTGGATACCTACTACATCATCAACGGCATGGACGCCGCCTTCACCAATCTGCGTGACAACCATGAGCTCTACTGCCTTGGTCATCTTGTGGAGGGCGCTGTCGCCTATTATGAGGGCACGGGCAAGGATAAGCTGCTGCGCGCTGCCTGCCGCTTTGCGGACTTCATCGCTGATCGCTTCGGCGCGGAGGAGGGTAAGTGCAAGGGTTACCCGGGCCATGAGATCGCGGAGATGGCGCTCATCCGCCTGTACGAGGTGACGGGTGAGGAGCGCTACCTGACCCTGTCCCGCTTCTTCCTTGACCAGCGCGGTCAGGAGCCTTTCTACTTCGTCGAGGAGGAGAAGGCGCGTCTGGCGCAGGCGGGCAAGCTGAAGCAGCAGGCGAAGACGAACCTGAGCTACCATCAGTCGCATAAGCCTGTGCGTGAGCAGGACGAGGCCGTGGGCCATGCTGTGCGCGCGGTGTATCTGTATTCCGGCATGGCGGACGTCGCACGCAAGATGGGCGATGAGGCGATGTATGCCGCCTGCAAGCGTCTGTGGGACAGCATTGTCGGGCAGAAGCTCTATATCACCGGCGGTATCGGCGGCACGCATATGGGCGAGTCGTTCTCCTATCCGTATGATCTGCCCAACGACACCGCCTATTCCGAGACCTGCGCGGCCATCGGTCTGATGTTCTTTGCGCGCCGCATGCTGCAGATCGAGGCGGACAGCCGCTATGCGGATGTGATGGAGCTGGCGCTGTATAACACCGTCCTCGCCGGCATGGCGCTGGACGGCAAGAGCTTCTTCTATGTGAATCCGCTGAGCGTGGTGCCGGAGGCCTGCGCGCGCGACGAGCGCCTGCAGCACGTCAAGCCTGTGCGCCAGAAGTGGTTCGGCTGCGCCTGCTGCCCGCCGAATATCGCGCGTCTGGTCTCCTCTGTGGCGCAGTATGCGTACACGGAGTCGGAGGATACGCTCTACACGCATCTGTACATGAGCGGCGAAGTCACCAAGCGCTTCGGCGATCAGGAGATTACGCTGGTCATCGAGTCCGGCATGCCGTGGAATGGCCATGTGAAGGCGACTGTCCGTGTGAAGGAGCCTGTGCAGGGCACGCTGGCCTTCCGTATTCCGGGCTGGACCAGCGGTGCGCAGATCGACGCCGGCGGCAAGCAGCAGACCCTGAAGGGCGGCTATGCCTGCCTGAGCGGCGTCTGGCAGGACGGCGATGCGGTTGAGTTCGATTTCCCGATGCCGGTGCATATGGTCGCGGCCGATCCGCGCGTGCGGGAGAATCTGGGCAAGGTGGCGTTCATGCGCGGCCCGGTCACCTTCTGCGCGGAGGAAGCGGACAACGGTGATCAGCTCCATCTGCTGCGCGTTGCCTGCGGCAGCGGGGATGTTGCGGTCGGTATGGAGAATGTGTTCGGCCATGAGACTGCCGTGCTGACCGTGCCGGGCAAGCGCACTGTGCTGCCGGAGGCGGGCGGCCTGTATGGCGCCGCCGCGCCGGTGAAGGAAGAGGATGCGGTTATCCGCCTGATTCCTTACTATGCATGGGCGAATCGTGGTCTGGGTGAGATGAGCGTGTGGCTTCGCGGCTGAGGACAACGCGCAGCTATCCGCAAAGAGCGACAGAGCTGTTGATAATGGGGGTGCCTTGATGCAGGTGGAGCGTGTGCGGATCAAGGGGATCCCTGCGCTGATCTGGGGCCCGCCGTCTGACAGGGTATACCTGTGCGTGCATGGGAAGATGTCCTGCAAGGAATCCGTTCAGGGGCTGGCAGAGATCGCCGCCGCAAAGGGATACCAGACGATCAGCTTTGATCTGCCGCAGCACGGCGAGCGGAAGAATGAGGATCGCCGGTGCGATATATGGAACGGTATCCGCGACCTGACGACGATCGGCGAATACGTGTTTGGCCGCTGGGCGGAGGTGTCGCTGTATGCCTGCAGCCTCGGCGCGTATTTCAGCCTGCATGCATACGGGGATCAGCCGTTCCGCAGGTGCCTGTTCCAGTCTCCTGTTCTTGACATGGAGCTGCTGATCCGGCGGATGATGCTGTGGTTTGGCATCACGCCGGAGCGGCTTGCCGCTGAGCGGGAGATCGAGACGCCGATTGACCTGATGACATGGGATTATTACCAGTATGTGCTGTCGCATCCTGTGCAGATGTGGAGGATTCCGACGCGTATCCTGTACGGCGCGAGGGACACGCTGCAGCCGCTTGGGACCATGCAGGAGTTTGCTGATCGCTCTGGCTGCGGGCTGACCGTGGCGGAGGGCAGCGATCATCCCTTCATGGAGCCGGGGGACGAGGCGATCGTCCACCGATGGCTGGAGGAAAACCTGTAACCGGCGCCGGATTTTGTGAGACAGCATAAAGAAGCCAAGGCAGGAGACATGCCTTGGCTTCTTTGATGGGCTTATGCCGCTTTATGCATTCCTCCTGAAGACGGGGATGCGCTCCAGCGGCGCGTCGACCGTGGTGCGCTGACCGCCTTCATAGGTGATGCCGGTGTCCACATCCGTCCAGCTGCCCGCAGGCAGATAGACGCTGCGGCTGCGCGCGCCGGCCTCAAGCACAGGCGCGACGAGGTAATCCGGGCCGAACATATACTGATCCTTGAGATCGGCACAGGCGGCATCCTGCGGATATTCATAATACATCGCGCGCATGACCGGCTTGCCGGCGGTGTGCGCCTCGTTCATCAGGGTGCGCACATAGGGGCGCAGGCTCTCGCGGCGCTCCATGTAGTGGACGAGGATGGGGTAGGCTGTCTCGCCGTAGCTCCAGACCTCGTTGTTGTAGCCGGAGTTGAGCACGGGCGTGCCGTCCTTGCGGCGGACAGGCTGCGAGGGCTGGCGGTCGCCGTGCAGGCGCATGACGGGGCAGTAGCAGCCCCACTGGAACCAGCGGATGAACAGTTCGCGGAAGTCCTCGTGATCCGTCCAGCCGCCATGGAAGCCGCCGATGTCCGTTGTCCACCACGGGATGCCGGCAAAGCCCATGTTGAGGCCGGCGCAGATCTGGCGGCGGAAGTCCGCCCACTGGCTCATGATATCGCCGGACCAGACGAGCGCGCCGTAGCGCTGGCTGCCCGCCCATGCGCAGCGCAGGAGGTTGACCGGGTTCTGCTGCCCGGCCTCGATCATGCCGTCGTAGAAGGTGCGAGCGTAATGCTGCGGGTAGATGTTGCCGATCTGCTGGTTGCTGCCGATATGATAGCGGTAGTTCTTGAATTCATATGTGCCGTATTCCGGCTCGGCTTCGTCCAGCCAGAAGATGCGGATGCCGTGGTCGTAATAGTTCTTGCGGCACTTCTCCCAGACATAGCGGCGCGCGCGGGGGTTCGTCGCATCGAAGAACATGCTGTCCTCCACAAAGCGCATGCCGATCTGCTCGCCGTATTCTGCGCGCACCAGCAGGCCCTGCTGCAGCATTTCCTCGTAGTTTTCGCTGGTGAGGGCAACCTGCGGCCAGACGCTGACCATCAGCTCAATGCCCATCTCCTGCAGCTCGCTGACCATCGCCGCGGGATCGGGGAAGAACTCCGGATCGAAGCGGTAGTCGCCCATCCTCGGCCAGTGGAAGAAGTCGCAGACGATGACGTCGATCTTCAGCCCGCGGCGCTTATACTCGCGCGCGACCTCAAGCAGCTGCTCCTGATTCCAGTAGCGCAGCTTGCACTGCCAGAAGCCAAGGCCGTACTCCGGCATCTCCGGCGCGAAGCCGGTCGCCTTCGCATAGGCGAGGCTGATGTCCGCAGGGGTATCGCCGGCGCAGACGAGATAATCCAGCTGCTTGGTGGATTCCGCATGCCATGTGGTGCGGTTCGTGCCAAAGGATACGCTGCCAATCGCCGGATTGTGCCAGAGGAAGCCGTAACCGCGGCTGGAAATATAGAACGGAACGCTCGCCTGTGAGTTGCGGTGCGCGAGCTCAAGCGTGGATCCCTTCCAGTCAAGCGTTTCTTCCTGATACTGGCCCATGCCGTAGATGTGTTCGCCGTCCTGCCCCTCGAAGGTGGCGGTCAGCGCAAAGTCGCCGCCCAGATGCGGCTCAAACTTGCGGGACTTGAGGGCGAGCGCATTCGCCGGCGGCGTCTCGCGCAGCAGCACTTCGCCGCGCGCATTGAGGAAGGTGATCTGCGCATAGCGGTGCCAGCCGTCCATCGTGACGTCGGCGGTGATGCCGGCGCAGCGGATGGTGGCGTGCGTGTCCCCGATGGTGATCTCCGGCTGCGCTTCCTGAGGGTCGAGCAGCGCGAAACGGGTGTCGGCGACGTCGCCCATCAGCGTGGAGCGGACACGGAGGCTGTTTTCACCCCATGGAGTGATCACCAGCGTCTCGCCTTTGTTGCGCCAGATGAGGCTGCTGCCGTCCTGCTCAAAGTATCTCATGATTCTGCTCCTCTTGGGTAGGTTGTGTACAGGGGGTGAAGATGATCAATCCTGCCGTTCCGGAGGGGGATCACCTGAATGTGTATCCGTGTGCCTGGGCTACCCGGATGGGCATCTCCAGACGGAAGGTCTTCTCCGGGTCAACGACCTGACATACCCGCAGATCGCCGCAGACGCTCATGAGCATGTTAGCCTCGTGCGGATCCATGCCCAGCTCACCGGTGAGGAAAGTGTGCATGGCGAGGATCGCGCTGTCGCCGGCCTCGTCCGCTGTCTCCGCGGAGCAGATGGTCATGAAGGCGTCATCCATTACAAGGAATGGCGTGGGCAGGGCGCATGCCTTGAGCGCTGTGACGCGCACCGTCACGACGCCGGCAACCTCCACGCCGCATACGCCGACCTCGCCGTCGCCCATAATGGCATGCAGGTCGCCCATCGCAAGCAGCGCACCCGGGACATTGACCGGGAGATAAAGCGTCGCGCCTGCGCCGATGCGGGTGCAGTCCATGTTGCCGCCGTGCGCACCGGGGGTATTCGTGGGGATGTCCTCTGCTGCGGGGGCAACGCCGATGACGCCGATCATCGGGCGGATGGGGAAGGAGAGACGATCGCTGAAGCGGACAACACCATCCTGAATCTGAAGGACCTTCGTGCGCTCCTCGGCCAATTGCGGCCCGACCGCGCCTTCGCCGGGGCCATCGACCATGACGCCCTGAGAAGCTGTCTCGATGGAGAGGATCTCAACCTTCAGCACATCGCCGGCTTCCGCGCCCTCGACATACAGCGGACCGGTGGCGGGGTTGATGGTGTCCCAGTCAAGGCCGCCGAGCAGCTGATCCTCCCGGGTCAGCTGACCGCTGAAGCAGTCCAGCGTATGGAAGCATACGGTATCGCCGCTTGCAGCACGGGCAGCCGGCGAGCTGCTGCGGGACATGGCGTGGATACATCTGTCGGGATACAGGGTCAGCATGGGAATACCTCCTCACGGTAGACAAATATCTGAAATCAAGATATATTATAGGAGAGAAGCGGATTGATGTCAAACCTGATGCGCCGCTGCAGACGGAATGCACGTTGACGGGGGGAAGATCTATGAGCCGTATCCTGATATCCGGACTTGTCAATACGGAGACAACTGTGCGCGTGCGCGGCTTTCCGGTGGAATACTATCCGATTGACTACCCGTTCTTTGGCGTGAATACGGCGGTGGCCGGCGTGGGCTATAACCTGACGAAGGCGCTGCGCACGCTCGGTGACGACGTGACGCTGCTTTCGATGACGGGCGATGATTTCGCAGCGTCGTATATCCGCAGCGAGATGGAGGCGCTTGGCGTTGGTGCGGCGCATATCCGCCGCAGCCTGAGTCAGACGCCGTCCTCTGTGGTGCTCTATGATGAGCAGGGCCGACGGCAGATTTACTGCGACCTGAAGGATATTCAGGATACGCCGTATGACTTTGGAGATGCGCCGCTTGACAGCGCGGATCTTGTTGTCGCCTGCAACATCAACTATAACCGCCCTTTGCTGCATGCGGCGAGGGTTGCGGGCAAAACGATTGCAACCGATGTGCATGTGCTGCGCGATATATATGACGACTATAACAGCGAGTTCATGGCTTGTGCGGATATTCTCTTCCTGAGCGATGAGGGCGTCGGCGACGGCTATGAGGATTTCATGAGAGAACTGGCGCGCGTATATGGCAGCCGGATCATCGTCATGGGCAGGGGCGCAAAGGGCGCGGCGATCTATACGAAAGACAGCGGCTGTGTTGCTGCGCTGCCTGCAGAGCATGTGGGCGGGACGGTCAATACCGTCGGCGCGGGCGATGCGCTCTTCAGCGCTTTTCTGCATGGCTATGCGGGCGGGATGGAGCCCATCCGTGCGCTGCGCAGGGCGCAGCTGTTCGCCGCGGCGAAGATCCGCGTCAGCGGTGCGGCGCAGGGCTTTATCACGGAAGCCGGGCTTGACGCGCTGGAACGCCGGTGACCGGAGTAGAGGATAAACAATGAGGCTGCGTGCCGGGAGAGCCGGCGCGCAGCCTTTCTGTATGGATGCGGAGGGATCAGATGAGCTGACGGTAGCCAAGGGACGCGCCGCAGCTCTCGCGCACAATCAGCGAGCATTCGCTGATCTGGCTGTAGGGGATGATGCTGCCGCCGCTGCCGGCCGTGATCAGCTCGGAGATGGCGTTGCGCCCATGCTCCTCCGGGTGAAGATCGACCGTCGTGAGCGGGGGATTGAGGTAGGAGGTAAAGAACTGATTGTCGCAGCCGATGATCGCGACGTCCTGCGGAATGCTCAGACCCATCCGCTGCAGCTGGCGCATCGCGCCGAGCGCGACCAGATCGTTGATGGCGATAAGCGCCGTGGGCAGCTCGCCGGGGGAGAGGCGGGCGAAGAGCTTGGATACGCAGATCTCGCCGTCCTGCGGGAGGAAGCCCGTCTCCGCATGGAGACTCCTGTCCGCCGGGAGATTCAGCCGCTCCATCTCGTCGTAGAAAGCGCGTTCACGGATGCTGCTGGAGCGCACGTCGCTCGTGCCGCCGATAAAGGCAATGCGCCTGTGGCCAAGTGCGTATAGATGATTGATGCTCTTGCGCACGGAGAGGGACAGATCGGACGTGATGTTGATGCTGTTCAGCTCGTCAATGCGCGGGCCGATGGTCACAAGCGGCATGGCGCGCTGCAGACGAAGGAGATTGTCGATGGAGCGGGCGTCCCGCTTCTCCACGACGCCGCCGACCAGCACGGCGCCGTCCGGCTTCTGCTCGATGAGCCGGTCGATGACGGCCTGCGCGTCGCCGTTTTTCAGATTGACGGTGTACAGCTGCAGGGAGTAGCCGTTCCTGCGGGCCTCTTTCTCTGCGCCGGCAGCCATGGAGGCAAAGTACGGGTTGGTCAGCTCGGAGAGCACCAGCGCGAGGCGCCGCGTCCCGTGGGAGGCCGTCCTGTGGGAGGCGGAGGGGGAAGGCGTGTAGCTGAGCGCCTGCATGGCGGCCTCGACCTTTGCGCGCGAGGCGGCGCTGACGCTGCCGCCCGTCATCACACGCGAGACGGTTGCAATGGATACGCCCGCGGCTTGTGCCACGTCGTAGATGGTTGCCTGCTTGTCTGCCATGGACGCGAACCTCGTTTCGGAAAGTATACAGGTATTATAGCAGATGCCGCAGGGAATGACAATGCGGATGTGTACGGCGCAGCGGAATGTACAATGCGCGGCGCAGCCGGGGCACAGGCGATTGTGTGCCGGTCGGGCGACGGCGTGTGCCGCCTGACCGCGAGGAAAGGAGGAGGAAATCCCGATTATGAAGAGATTGCTTGCAATGGTTCTACGAGCGCGTCAACGGGCTGTTTGAATGATTTATACCGGCTCCATCAAACAGGGAGCGGGGAGGGCAGAAGCGAACCTCCCCGCTCCTTTTCTGTATAGAAATGATACGGAAGCACTTGCTGCGGGCGCGTGTTCCCGGAGACTGCAAAGCGCTCCGGATGCGGGAGCAGGCTCGGCCAGCCTTTTGACCGGCGAGTCAGAGACATCTCCGGGGGGCGGATGGCGTCGATGAGGCGTAAATTGAATGCGCTTACAAACGCTTACAATCTGGTATGTGAAGAAAATTCAGTCTGCGAAGAGAATAGATGCAAATTCTTAAGTATCATTTAGGATCTATTGACAGGGATATCACGGAAATGTATAATATGACCATATCAATAGAGGCTGAAATTCCTGTGATGATTGAAAACGAACTGTAAACGAATTGTAAGCGCATTGTAAGCGGATGCGTATCGAACAGGGAACGGCGTTCCCTGCTCAGATAAACAAAACCAAAGGAGGACCCCATTTATGAAGAAGATGCTCACTCTGGTTCTGGCGCTCATGCTGGCCCTGACCGTGGTTGGCGCCTGTGCCGAAGGCAAGCAGGTTCTGACCGTCGTCACCTGGGATGCGACCACCACCCCGTACCTCATCGCGCAGGAAGCTGCCTTTGAGGCGAAGTATCCGGACGTCGACCTGCAGTACATCGACGTGGCCTCTCAGGACTACGCCATCAAGGTCGGCACCATGCTCTCCGGCGGCGACGCTTCCGACGTTGTGATGATCAAGGAAGCCCGCGACATCATCAACTGGCAGGCTGCCGGCTATGCCGCGCCGATGAACGACTTCATCGCCAAGGACGCCTATGACGTTTCCGGCTTCGTCGGCACCGAGGTCAACTACGCTGTGGACGGCGTGCAGTATGCGCTTCCGTTCCGCTCTGACTTCTGGGTTCTGTTCTACAACAAGGATCTGTTCGACGCCGCCGGCGTTGCTTATCCGACCAACGACATGACCTGGGATCAGTACGCTGAGCTCGCCAAGCAGATGACCTCTGACGGCGTGTACGGCACCCACTATCACACCTGGCTGTCCGCTGTTGCGAACTGGGCTGTCTGCGACGGCGTGAACACGCTGGCTGACCGCGAGTACTCCGATCTGGCGTACTTCTACAACCTCTATCAGGGCCTCGAAGACGCCGGCGCCTGCATGGCGTTCAACGAGCTGAAGGCTTCCGGCCTGCACTACTCCGCCGCGTTCGCCAATGGCAACGTCGCCATGATGCCGATGGGCTACTGGTACGTTTCCACCCTGATTGGCTACATCAACGACGGCACCTGCAACTTCAACTGGGGCATCACCGCTGTTCCGCACGCTGACGGCGTAGCCGCTGGCTCTTCCTTCGGCAACCTGACCGGCGCGATGATCAACGAGAAGTCCGAGAATAAGGATCTGGCCTGGCAGTATGTGGCCTGGCTGTGCGGCGAGGAAGGCGCGGCTGCGACCGCTTCCACCGGCGCCCGTCCGGCTTGGGTCTCCGAGAATGTCGCCGGCGAGATGGCCTCCGTTGCGGGCTTCCCGTCTGACGAAGCTTCCAAGGCTGCTCTGATCCCGTCCTATGTCGGCATGGAGTGGCCGGTCGTGGATAAGCTGTCCGAGATCCAGACCATCGTCAATGAGGAGCACAGCCTCATCATGACCCGTGAGATCGACGTGGACGAGGGCATCGAAGAGATGAACGAGCGCGTTGCTGAGCTGTTCGAGTAATCCGCATTGATTTGACCTGACCGGGAGCGGGGAGGGCGACAATCTCGCTCGCCCCGCTCCCTTTTTTTGCTACGAGTGTTAAAGGGGGATGCATCCGTCATGACTGAGTCTGTGAAGAAGGCCAGGCGGTCGATGAGCAGGCTGGAGAGGAAGAATACGCTGATTGCCTATTCCTTCCTTGCTCCGAATTTCCTTGGTTTTGCGATCTTTACGCTGGTTCCCGTCGTGTTCTCCGTGTTCCTCTCCTTTGTGGAATGGAACGGCGGTCCGATTTCGAATATGAAGTGGGTTGGTCTTGACAACTACGCTTCCATCTTTAAGATTGAAAAAGTCATCGAGAAATTCTCCGAGGGGGAGTTCTTCTATTTCTTCAAGCGCGTTGACCTGGGTATTGCGCTCAAGAATACGATGTTCTATACACTTGTAACCGTCCCGCTGACGCTGATCTGTGCGCTTGCGCTGGCGATTGCGCTCAATAAGGCGGTCAAGGGTGCGGTTGCCTTCCGCACGATTTTCTTCTTTCCGTACGTTGCGTCGATGGTTGCGATCTGCGTCTGCTGGAATTTCATGCTCATGAAGGACGGCCCGATCAATCAGCTGATTCAGGCGATCGGCATTCCGTTCAATAAGAGCTGGACAGCGGACAGCACCATGGCGATGTGGGCGATCATCCTCGTCTCCGTCTGGCGCAATATGGGCTATTACATGGTCATCTATCTGGCGGCGCTGCAGGGCGTGCCGAGGGAGCTGTATGAGGCCGCGACGGTGGACGGCGCCGGCAAGTGGCAGCAGTTTGTCAACATCACCGTGCCGCAGCTGCAGCCGACGACCTTCTTCGCCTCCATCATGATGATCATCTCCTGCTTCAAGATCTTTGACGTTGTGGCGATCATGACGGAGGGCGGCCCGGGCCGCTCGACGAAGATGCTGGTCTACTACATCTACGACGTGGCCTTCATGCAGAACAAGTACGGTATGGCGAGCGCGATCTCCATGGTGCTGCTGGCCATCGTGCTGATCATCACGATCATCCAGTTCCGCAGCGAAAAGAAATTCGCCAATGATTGAGAAAGGAGGAATACACATGTCACAGACTGCTGCAAAGAACCAGATCCGACAGGACAATCCTGCGCTGCAGATGATCGGCAAGACGGCGCTTTATATCGTGCTGATCGCTGTTGCGGCGTTCACGCTGGTGCCCTTCGTGTGGATGGTGTCCTCCTCGCTCAAGCTTGACAGGGAGGTCTTCGCCTATCCGATGAAGTGGATCCCCGAGACCTTCCGCTGGGAGAACTACATCCTCATCTGGCAGAAGGTGCCGATGCTCACTTACTTCAGGAATACCGCGTTCATCGCGCTTGTCGTCACCTTCCTGCAGACGCTGACCTCTTCGTTTGCGGCGTATGCGTTCGCGAAGCTGAACTTCAGGGGACGCGACGTGCTCTTCCTTGCCTATATTGCGACGATCGCCGTGCCGTGGCAGGCATACATGCTGCCGCAGTTCATCATGATGCGCTCCATGGGCTTGTATGACACGCTCTGGGCGATGGTGGTGCTGCAGGCGTTCTCTGCGTTCGGCGTGTTCCTGATGAGGCAGTTCTATCAGGGTGTGCCGACGGAGCTGTGCGAGGCTGCGCGCATTGACGGCCTGTCCGAATACGGCATCTGGGGCCGCATCATGCTGCCGCTGTCCAAGGCGGCAATTGCGACGCTGGTGATCTTCACCTTTGTCGGTACGTGGAATGACTACATGGGCCCGATGATCTATCTGACCCGTGACTTCAACAAGACCATTCAGGTTGGCCTGCGCAGGTTCATTCAGGAGAACTCCAGCGATTATCACCTGATCATGGCGGCGTCTCTGGTGTCGCTGCTGCCGGTGTCGGTTGTCTTCCTGTGCCTGCAGAAGTACTTCATCGAGGGTATTGCAACATCCGGCCTGAAGGGCTGAGACCAAAGGAAACGGGAGGGGTGCGGCTATGCTTGGGGAATACCTGAACGTGCATCCGCTGCGGCAGATGGTCTGCGATGTTCCGGTGTGCCTGTATCCTCCGATGGAGGACAGGGACGCATGGTCTGCTGTCGATGTGCAGGACCGTGAGGAGCTGCTTGCGCTTTATGCCAGTCTGAGGGATACGCCATATCCTATACTCACGGCGTCGCAGTTCATGGCGTTCGTGCAGACGGGGAGCCGCGCTGTCTTTGAGACGCCGTACTTCCTGCGCCGGCGCAAGCTCATCGCGTCTGTGCTGCATATGTGCCTGACGGGGACGGACGATGCGCTCAGCGATGTGATTGACGGCGTCTGGTGCATCTGCGAGGAGAGCAGCTGGGTGATCTCCGCCCACAATGTCAATCCCATTCCCGGCGGGCTCAGGCCTGCGGACAGGCCGCTGCCGGAAATGGAGGACAGATATATCGACCTGTTTGCCGCGCAGACGGCGATGATCCTCTCGCAGGTGAGCTGTCTTGTCGGGGCGGCGCTTGATCGCGCTGCGCCCGTGCTGCGCCGCCGGATCAGCAGGGAGATTGAGGAGCGGATCCTCACGCCGTTCATGACGCGCGATGATTTCTGGTGGATGGGCTTCATCCGCAAGGATCTGTGCAACTGGACGCCGTGGATCGTTTCGAATGTCCTGTACACCGCTGCGGCGCAGATGCACGACAGGCTGCGCTTTGCCGCGCTGGCGGATCGCGCCTGCCGCATGCTGGACAGATGGCTTGACGTCATGCCGCAGGACGGCGGATGCGACGAGGGCACGGCCTACTACAACATGGCGGGCGGCTCAATGTTTGACTGCCTTGAGCTGATGGAGCGGATGACGCAGGGGCAGATGACCCTCTGGCATGAGGAAAAGATTGCCAATATTCTCTCCTTCCCGCTCCGGACGCAGCTGGAGCACGGCTGGTTTGTCAACTTTGCGGACTGCGATGCGCGCCCGTTCCTCTGCGGCGAGCGGCTGCAGGCGGCGGGGGAGAAGCTCGGCGACAGCCGGCTGATCCGCATGGGCTGCGCGCTGCGCGGGACGCCCGGGCAGCAGATTGCCGATGTGCCGCACTTCACACGCCTGCTCTCGCGGCTTTTCAGCAAGGAGGCGGCGTCCGCTGCGGATGCGCCTGCGGCCCGCGATGTATGGCTTCCGGATCTGCAGCTGCGCATTTATGAACATGATGGGCTGATCCTCTGCGCAAAGGGCGGGCATAACGGCGAGGCGCATAACCACAACGACGTCGGGTCGTTCATGCTCTATGCGGACGGCGAACCGGCGATTGTGGATGCAGGCAATATGACATACACTGCAAAGACGTTTTCTGACGAGCGCTACACGCTCTTCAATACAAGATCGGCCTATCACAATCTGCCTCTGATCGGCGGCCATGAGCAGCAGCCGGGCAGCGGATTCGCCGCTGCCGATGTGCAGCGGCTTGACGACGGGCTGGCGCTTGAGCTGGCTGGAGCGTACGGCGCTGAAGCAGGCGTTGTATCCTGCCGCCGCAGCCTGCGCCTGCAGGATGCGCTTACGCTGCATGACAGCGTCACTTTAGGCAGTCCTGCTCCTGTGGAATGGGTGTTCATGCTGCGCAGCCGGCCGGTCTGTACGGCTGACGGTGTAGACGCGGGTGCAGTCCGCATCCGGCACGGCAGTGCGCTGACGGCGACAGCGGAGGAGATCCCTGTGACGGATGCGCGCATGGCGAAGTGCTTCCCGGGCAGTCTCTGGCGGCTTGTGCTGCGCGCGGCTGAACGCTGCGGACACGACGAGACGTTCATCATAGAAAGGATAAGCAGCCATGAATGAAATACAGAAAAACCCGCTGATTTCGCGTGCGGACATGATCCGCGCTGCCGTGCAGCTGATTGATCCTGTTGTTGCCTGCCTCTCGCCGGGGAAGACGCGCCTGCTGATCAGCGAGGGCAGCGCCCATTACAGCGAGGATGTCGCAGGGATGGAAGGATTCTCCCGCGTGCTCTGGGCGCTGGTTCCGATGCTTGCGGGCAAATGCCCGGAGGCGGAGCCGTACTGGGCGCTCTGGCGCGAGGGCATCATCAACGGTACGGACCCGGTGCATGAGGAATACTGGGGCGACATCGGCCCGTTTGATCAGCGCATGGTCGAGATGGCCGTCATGGGCATGGCGCTGTGCCTGATTCCGGACAGGTTCTATCATGAGCTGACCCCGGCGCAGCAGGAAAATCTCTATCGCTGGCTCAATCAGATCAACCTGCATGACATGCCCAAGAACAACTGGCGCTTCTTCCGCGTGCTGGTCAATGTGGGCTTCATGAATGTGGGCCGTCCGGTGGATCAGGCGAGGCTTGATGAGGATCTGACGCTTGCGGAGAGCCATTACGTGGCGGACGGCTGGTATTTTGACAAGGCGACGCAGCGCGATTACTATACGCTCTGGGCGTTCCATTATTACGGGCTGGTCTATGCGAAGGTGATGGGCGACCGGGATCCGGAGCGCGCCGCGCGGTTTATCGATCGCGCGAAGATGATCGCTCCGCGCTTCGCCTGCTGGTTTGATGGCGAGGGCCGCGCGCTGCCGTATGGCCGCAGCCTGACCTATCGCTTCGCGCAGTCCTCGTTCTATTCGGCGCTGGCGTTCGCGGATGCAAAGCCGGAGGGCATGACATGGGGTGAGATCCGGCATCTGCTCCTTGGCAATATCCGCGCATGGATGAAGCTGCCGATCTTTGACCGCGGCGGCGTGCTGACCGTCGGCTACGGCTATCCGAATCTGTGCATCAGCGAGGGATACAATGCGCCTGGCTCGCCGTACTGGGCGATGAAGGTTTTCGCCGTACTTGCTCTGGGAGAGGATCATTCCTTCTGGGCGAGCGAGGAGAGCGCATACGCCGCGCCGCAGCGCTATCTTGACGAGCATGTGCGCCTGCTGATCACCCGCGACGAGGGCAACCATATGGTGACGGCCTACACGGCGGGCAATCATGCCTATGAGCATATGCACGAGGACGAGAAGTACGAGAAGTTCGCTTACTCCACGCAGTTCGCGTTCTCCATCGTCAAGGAGGCCGGCACCCTAGCGAAGGGTGCGTATGACAGCATGCTGGCTGTCAGGGAGGCTGGGCGCGGTCTCTGGCATGCGCGCAGCGGCTGCGAGAGCTTCGCGCTGGAGGAGGACAGGGTCATCTTCCGCTGGTCTCCGCTGGAGAATGTGCTGATTGACACGCAGATCATTCCCGTCGGCGGCAACTGGCATATCCGCAGGCATGTGATCCGCAGCGATCGCGAGCTGCTCGCGGCGGAGGGTGCCTTCGCTGTGAAGCGCGACTGGGCCGGCGCGCGCCCCTGCGACCGCATCCGCACGGTGATGGCTGCAGACGACACGTGCGCCGCAGCGCACGGCGCCTACGGCACGAGCGCGATCTATGCCTTGAAGGGCTACGAACGCGGCGAGGTCATCTCGCCGGAATGCAACACGAATCTGATGCACACAAGAACCGTTCTTCCGATGCTCCATGCGGTGATCAGGCCCGGCACAACGGAGCTGATCTGCGCGGTATACTGCGCGAGCGGGGACGAGCTGCCTGACCATATTCCACAGGAGGTACTCGATGATGCGAAATAATCCGGCAGAGGTTGCTCTGAAGATTGCGGAAAAATTCCGCAGGAGCGCTGCGATGGCGGCGCAGGAGGGGATCCTGCCCTATAAAAGCGCTGATGGGAAGTGGATCACATCTCCATACGACGGCAACAGCTGGTGGACGGGCGGCTTCTGGCCGGGCCTGATGTGGCAGCTGTACTGCCAGACGAAGGACGAGCAGTTCCGCGCGGAGGCGCTGCGCTCTGAGGCGATGCTGACCGACGAGCTGCGTGTGTTCCGCTATCTCAATCATGACGTGGGCTTCATGTATCTGCTCTCCAGCGGCGCGAATTACAAGCTGACCGGCGATAAGCAGGCGGAGCAGGACACCCTGCATGCGGCAAATCTGCTCATGGGCCGCTACAGCCCGGTGGGCTATATCCGCGCATGGAATGAGAAGCACAAGATGGGCTATGCCATCATCGACTGCATGATGAATCTGTCGCTGCTCTTCCGTGCGACGAGGATGACGGAGGATCCGCGGTTTGAGAAGGTGGCGAGGCTGCATGCAGACATGACCATGAGGGAGTTCATCCGCCCGAACGGCTCCGTGGCGCATATCGTGGAGTTTGATCCGGCGACCGGAGCGCGCATCGGCGAGGTGGCGGGGCAGGGCTATGCGCTTGGCTCGAGCTGGTCGCGCGGTCAGGCGTGGGGGCTCTATGGCTTCACGCTGGCGTATCTCAATACAAAGGATGCGCGTTATCTTAAGACGGCGGAGCGCATCGCATCGTACTTTGCGGCAAACATCCGCGAGGATGGCCTGACGGATTCCGACTTCTGCCAGCCGGCGGGTGAGGAGCGCGTGGACAACATGGCAGGTGCGATTGCGGCCTGCGGCTTCCTTGAGCTCCACAAGGCGACCGGCAAGGCGGAATATCTCGCCGCGGCAGAGAAGCTGCTTGACGGCATGATCGATCATTGCTGCGACTTCGGCGACAGTATCTGCGGTATCCTGACGCACTGCACGGCCAGCTATCATGACGACGGCGCCGGCAGGCACAACAATATCACCTACGGCGACTACTTCCTTGTGGAGGCGCTTGCCAAAATCAATGGAACGGATCCGATGCTCTGGATCTGATCATCGGCATAAAAATGAGCCGGCAGCCCGGAAACAGGCTGTCGGCTCATTCATATTCATTTGGAATGCGGCGGTCACATGACGCCCAGCAGCTCCAGCACCGTGCGGGCGAAGAAGACGGCGAGCATCAGCAGAATGACAGGGCGGGCGATGGCCGCGCCCTTTTTGGCGAAGCTGCGCGAGCCGAGATAGTTGCCCAGAATGCTGAACAGGCCGGCGCAGATGCCGAGGGGAAGGAGCACCTGCCCGCTGGTCAGATAGACGTAGAGCGAGCCGATGTTGCTGGAGAGATTGATCGCCTTGGTGATGCCGTTGGCGCGGCGTACATCAAGATGCGCAAAGCGCGTGAGCAGCAGGAGAAGGAAGGTGCCCGTGCCCGGGCCGTAGAAGCCGTCGTACATCCCCAGCAGGAAGGCGATGACGGAGGCCAGCACAGCCATGCGCGCGAAGGGGATTGTCTCGCCGCCCTGCCCGGCGAAGAGATCCTTCCTGCGGAAGACATAGAGCGCGGTCAGCGGCAGGATGATCAGCATCAGGATACGGAAGAGCTGATCGTCGATCAGCAGCGCAATGCGCGCGCCGAGCGAAGAGCCGGTCAGCCCGGCGGCCACACAGAACACTGCCAGCCGCCAGTCGATGTAGCCGGACTGCGCATATTTGGCCGTGGCGATCGCCGTGCCCATAGAGGAGGACATCTTGTTGGTGGCGATGCAGGTATGCACGGGGAGGCCGGTGATCAGATACGCCGGAAGAGAAATGAGACCGCCGCCGCCGGCGATGGAATCAATGTAGCCCGCAAGACCGATCAGCGGGCAGACGATCAGGAAATGCATGGGTGTGAGCAGCATGGACGATGCTCCCTTCATATGGAATGAGCTGGATGGTCATATCACATGGAAAATCGTTCTTATTGTAATGACCGCGAGCGTCTTTGTCAAGGAGCAAGGGAGATCCGCCGGGTGCATCATCGGCATAAAAGATATGATAATATAAAAGAAATGATGAGGCGGGAAAGCGCAGAAAGACGGACATAACTGACCCGGAACAGGCAAAAAATTCACAATTATGCACAAAAGAAGCCCGAATATTCGCCGCCGACCTTGACACGGTTTTGCCGGAGGGCTATAATAAGAAACGTCGAGAACTGTCCGTTCGCGTCTATTTGGCGTGGAGGGGCGTCTCACACAGGTGTTCATCCTTGATTTACATAGGGAGGTTATACCAATGGCTGTTAAGAAAATGACCGTTGACGGCAATACTGCTGTCAGCCATGTCGCGTATGCGTTCAGCGATGTGGCAGCGATCTACCCGATCACCCCGTCTTCCCCGATGTCGGAAGTTGCGGACGATTGGGCTGCGCATGACCGTATGAATCTGTTCGGCCAGACTGTCCGTATCGCGGAGATGCAGTCCGAGGCCGGCGCCGCCGGTGCTGTGCATGGCTCTCTGAAGGCC
>JAGBAV010000150.1 GCA_017938795.1 Clostridia bacterium | reverse complement strand
CAGACCCTCCCGCCCTACCAGACGGCCTGCGGCATCACCGACATCATGGCGCACCTCTACGAGCGCTACCTCACCAACACGAAGGACGTCGAGGTGACCGACCGCGTCATCGAGGCGCTGCTCAAGACGATGATCCACGAGGGCCCGCGCGTCATCGAGAACCCGGACAACTATGAGGCCCGCGCCAACATCATGTGGGCCGGTATGCTCGCGCACAACAACTGCTGCGGCGTAGGCCGCTCTCAGGACTGGACCAGCCACGACGTGGAGCACGAGCTCTCCGCCATTTATGACTGCGCGCACGGCGCCGGTCTGGCCGTCGTGATGCCCGCTGTCTTCACCTATGTGATGCAGCACGACGTGATGCGCTTTGCGCAGGCCGCCGTCCGCGTCTGGGGCTGCGAGATGGATTTCGCCCATCCCGAGGTCACCGCGAAGGCCGGTATCGAGGCGCTGCGCCGCTTCCTGATCTCTATCGGCATGCCGGCGAACTTCGAGCAGCTCGGCGCGAAGGAGGAGGACATCCCCACCCTCGCCCACAACGCCTGCTACGGCGATGTGCGCACCGGCACGCTCGGCGGCTTCGTCTCCCTGAACGAGGAGGACGTCGCCAACATCTACCGCCTGATGGTCTGATTCCCGCACAGGCTCACATCCGCCCGGTTCTGCGCCGGGCGGCTTTTGGTTGTCCTCCCGCGTCGTTTGCGCCATGATTCACAGTTTACCCCGCCGCCTGATTCATGGTATAATACCCAAAAATACAAGCGGAGGAATCGCCATGAGCTGGAAAACAATCAGCCTGCATGACATCAAGGATATCCGCATCGGGCATGCACAGGACGAGCAGCACGCAACCGGCTGCACCGTCATCATCAGCGAAAAGAAGGCCGTATGCGGCGTGGACGTGCGCGGCGGCGGCCCCGCCTCGCGGGAAAACCAGCTGCTCAATCCCCTGATGAGCAATGACGGCGTGAACGCCGTGCTCCTCTCCGGCGGCAGCGCATACGGGCTGGACGCGGCAGGCGGCGTGATGAAATACCTCGAGGAGCGCGGGCGCGGCGTGAAGGTCGGCAATGCCGTAGTGCCCATCGTCGTGGGCTCGTGCATCTTCGATCTTGGCTGTGTGGACGGCAGCGTCCGCCCGGATGCGGCGATGGGCTACGCAGCCTGCGTGGACAGCGAGCGCAATACCGAGCGCTGCGGCAACGTCGGCGCAGGCATGGGCGCGACCGTGGGCAAAATGCACGGCGCGGACGCATCGATGAAGTCCGGCCTTGGCTGCTATGCCGTGCAGACGGGCGGGCTGAAGGTCGGCGCGATCGTCGTGGTGAACGCCATCGGCGACGTCTATGAGATGGACTCCGGAAAGCAGCTGGCCGGCCTGCTCAACAAGAAGCGCGACGGCATGATCTCCAGCGAGGAGGAGCTGGTCAAGCTCCTGCAGCTGGCGAGCATGTTCTCCCTCAATACCACCATCGGCGCGGTCATCACAAACGCCAACCTTGACAAGGCGGAGATGAACAAGGTCGCCGCCATGGCCTCCAACGGCATCGCCCGGACGATCCGCCCCGTCAATACCTCGATGGACGGTGACTCCATCTATGCGCTGTGCACCGGCAAGGTCAAGTCGAGCGCCGACGTCGTGGGTACGCTCGCCGCGCACGTCATGGCCAAAGCTGTCAACCGCGCCGTGCTGGAGACGGCGGAGATCTACGGCTATAAATCCGCGCAGAGCTTCCTGTGATCCGCGCGCAATTCTCTATCCGCGGTATACGCCGCGCAGCGCACACATGGTATCATGATCCCAGCACAAGCCTAAGGAGGGATTCACATGATCGATCGCAGCAGCCTTGTCATGCCGCCGTGGATCGCCTATCCGCAGTACGGCATGCACGATGCCGCGTGGCAGACCGGCGAGGGCAAGGCGTATATGGATTATTTCCGCGCATGCTTTGATGCGCTTGACGCGCAGGATCAGGCGGAGTATCTGCGCCTCTTTCCCGAGCCCTTAATCTGGCAGGGCTTCCTCACCGATGCAGCGCCCTGTGCGCGCTATACCCATGGCGGCTGCAGCTTCCCCCTCTACCGCGAGGGCGGCAGGGCAAAGTACACGCGCGAGTGGATCTGCGGCGCATACAGCGAAGGCAGGCGCTTTGAGTTCGTCCCCTTCTGGGGGCACACGCCCCACGCCAGCGGCCGCATCACCAAGAGCTGCCTGAGCCAATGGTGGCTGGGCGATTTCACCGTGGAGGGCGTCACCTACTGCTGCATGGAGCAGTACATGATGGCCGGCAAGGCGCGCATGTTCGGCGACGGGGAGACTCTTGCCAGAATCATGGCCAGCACGAAGCAGGCCGACATCAAAGCGCTGGGCCGTGAGGTCAGGGGCTTTGAGGCCAGCGTATGGGACGAGGCCAAGCATGCCCTCATCCTCAGCGGCAACTATCACAAGTTCGCCCAGCATCCCGGGCTCAGGCAGTACCTGCTCTCCACAGGCGACGCCGTGCTCGTGGAAGCCAGCCCGTATGACAGAATCTGGGGCGTACGGCTGGGCATTGACCACCCGGATATCGCCAATCCCCTGAAGTGGCAGGGTGAAAACCTGCTCGGTTTCGCGCTGATGGAAATACGCGACGAGCTGCGCCGCGTCTTCGCCAACGAAGCCTGACCAGACGCAAACAGCGGGCTGCATGAAGCAGTCCGCTTTCTCTTTACCCCTCCGCCGGAGCTTTGCCGGCCGCCTCAGTCCTGCGTTCAGCACGCATTAAGAAAATGCTAAGATTCCGTATATCCATTTACATGGATCGCGCCAGAGGGTATAAAAGTAAATGGCCGGTCAGCCGACCAATACACACGAGGAGCAGCCGCCATGCCAACAGCCCGCCAGCCGTCCACACTGCGCAAGCGCATCCACTCGATCATCGAGGTCGGCGCGCCGGATGATTATGTCAGCCGCGCATACGATTTTATCAATATGCTCTCCATCCTCGTCAATCTGGTCTGCAGCGTCGCCTATACCTTTGCCGCTGCACGGGAGCGCTATGGTCCCCTCCTGCTGACGATCGAGTCCGTCACCGTCGCGTTCTTTGCAATTGACTACCTGCTCCGGCTGGTCACCGCCCTGCTGCACAAGGCAGCCGTATCCATGCATCACAGCCCCGCTTCCGGCGGGGTTCTTTTTTCATCATGCCAAACAGGCAGAACGCCGGGAAGAAGTCAGTGAGCAGCTTGATGAACAGCAGGTGCACCGGACTGAGCAGGGTGAAGCCCCGTATGCCGTGTTCTCTCCGCCGCCCGTTTATCCGGCGGAATCCGGCCATTCTTCCGGGCCGCTTGACTCAGCATTCTAGCACGACATTCACCATATATACATGCCCCCGCGCGTTAAGAATGTACCGCTTTTCTGTCAATATTCCGTAAAGCTTTCCCCGGCTTCTGTCCGTCGTCTTCTATCCGTCAGAAAACAATTCTGATGATATTTCACGGTTTTCCGCCTTTTCTTTTGGGCGTTTTTGCGTTATAATATGATCAACATGGGGGGTTAGTTTGCATATACCCCACAATTAAGGAGGAGATTCTCATGAGCAAGAACATCAGCCGCCGCACCTTCATCAAGGGCGCCGCTGCCGCCGGCGCGGGCATCGCTGCCGCCAGCATCGTGAACCCGAAGTTCGCCGCCGCCGAGGCCGCCGTCGCCGCGACTGCTGAAGCCGCCGCCGCCCGCCCGGAGGGCAAGGTTGACGGCAAGTACGTCACCAAGGCCGTCGGCCACGAGTCCTTCGTCTATGTCGCCACCACCATCTTCGACGGCAAGATCACGGCCTGCCAGGTCCTCGCACACGAGGAGACCATGGGCATCGGCAACTTCGCCTGCGCCCGCATCCCGGCCGCCATCGTCGCCAACCAGAGCGTCGAAGTGCCGAACATCCGCGGCTGCTCCATCACCTCTATGGCCATCAAGAAGGCCGTCAAGGAAGCCATCGAGCTCGCCGGCTATGATGTCGCCGACTTCTCCGCTCCGGTCACCAAGGAAGTCAACGAGCGCGAGGAAGCCGATGAGGCCGACGTCGTGATCGTCGGTGCCGGTACTGTCGGTCTCGTTGCGGGCGCCCGCCTGCTCGAGAAGGGCAAGAAGGTCATCCTCATCGAGAAGCGCGATATCCCGGGCGGCTCCATGGCCATGGCGTACGGCGGCGTCGCGATCGCGGGCTGCGAGATGTACGACAAGTACGACGTCACCGGCGCGCTGAAGAACAGCTACTACGGCTCCGTCGAGAACATGATGGGCTTCTGGCGTGCGCATCCGTTCCTCAATCCGGAGTATGACCGCTTCGACAAGGCGATGCCGT
>JAGBAV010000149.1 GCA_017938795.1 Clostridia bacterium | reverse complement strand
GGGCGAAATTGCCGCCCTGCTGCTGGCCGCGCGGGGCAAAGCCGCCGCCCTGCTGCTGGCCGCGCGGGACGAAGTTGCCGCCCTGCTGCTGGCCGCGCGGGACGAAGTTGCCGCCCTGCTGACCCATCGGACGCGGGCCTGCGGTGCGCTGCTGCGCGGGAGCAGGCTGCTGCGCGGGCTGCACAGCCGGCTGCTTCTCCTCGCTGCGGGGCGCTTCCGGCTGCGCGGGACGGGGCGCTTCTTTCTTTTCTTCCACGGCGGGCACGTCATCCGGCATCGTCCAGGCCTTGCTCTGGGCGCTGAGTGCCTTCTGCTGCTCCTCGCGGCGTTTTTCCTCTCTCTGAGCCTCTTCCTGCTGCACAAAACCATTCTCGATCTTACGCAGCTCGGCGAGCGTCTTCTCCGCCGCAGAGCGGACACTCGTCATGTCGCCCAGCAGCTTCGCCGCTCTGCGGCTCAGTTCTTTCGTTGCGTCTTGAACCTTCATCTTGGACATTCTGCCCTTGCACCCCCGGAATTTCAGCGTCATTCACGCTCAGTCGTGTTGTTACCTTCCATGACCGGGCGTATGACGCCCTTTCATCTGTCTGTATGTTGTTGATCTGCCATGTTCATGCCTGCGCGAGCGACAGCAGCTTCTGCGCCATCGGCCCCCTGGCTACGGCGGCGCTCATTCGCCCGCCTTTGCCGATCGCATGCCCCAGACGCCCCGCCTGCGCGGTCACCATCTGAACGCTGTAGTATGCGCAGGAGTCCGAATACATCTTCTTCGTATTTGCCGACGCTCCGTCATCCACGATGACGAACGCTGTCTTGCCCGAGGCAATCGCCTTGCGCACGCCATCCTCGCCAAGCGTCAGCATACCTGCCCGCATCGCGAGGCCCAGCATGGAGAAGAAGGCGTCGTTGGATACCACCGTCTGATCACTGGACATCGATTTCCTCCATCAGGCGCGCATACACGGTCTCTTCGATCTTATGCTCGAGCGCGCGCTCCAGCTGGCGCTGGCGCACAGCCTTTTCAAGGCAATCCTTCGACCTGCAAACATATGCGCCGCGGCCGGGTTTCTTGCCGGCCGGATCAAAGCTGATCTCGCCCTCCGCGGATTTTACGATGCGCAGAAGCGAGCGCTTCTCCTTCATCTCGCGGCAGCCCACGCACATGCGCATGGGAATCTTGCGTGTTTTCATCCGATATCACCTCGCCTGCAGGAAGATTACTCCTGCTCCTCGCCGAGCATCTGCTCGTCGACCTGGCTCTGGCTCTTGATATCGATCTTCCAGCCGGTCAGGCGGGCGGCGAGTCGGGCGTTCTGACCCTCCTTGCCAATCGCAAGGGACAGCTGATTATCCGGCACGACAACGCGGCAGGCCTTGTCCTTCTCGGAGACGAAGACGCTGATCACGTTCGCCGGGTTCAGCGCGTTGGCGACGAACTCAGCCGGGTCGGCAGACCACTTGATGATATCGATCTTCTCGCCGCGCAGCTCCGTCACCACGCGATCCACGCGCTGGCCGCGCGGGCCGACACAGGAGCCGACCGGATCGATCATCGGGTCGCTGGAATAGACGGCCATCTTCGTGCGGGAGCCGGCCTCGCGGGCGATCGACTTGATCTGCACGGTACCGCTCTGAATCTCCGGCACCTCCAGCTCAAACAGGCGCTTGACCAGACCCGGATGGATGCGGGATACGCTCACCTGCGGACCGTACTTCGCGCCGGCGCGGGCCAGACGGCGATCCGTCGTGACCTCAAGCAGATAGACCTTGAAGCGCTCGCCCGGGGCGTACACATCGCCGGTCATCTGCTGCGCCTGCTCCAGCGCGCCCTCGGTCTTGCCCAGCTCGACGAAGACCGTCTTGGTCTCCTGATCAATGCTGTGCACGATCGCGGTGAGGATCTCGTTCTCCTTCTCGATGAAGTCCTCATAGACCTTGCCGCGCTCCGCCTCGCGGATTTTCTGGACGATGACCTGCTTGGCCGTCTGGGCGGCAACGCGGCGGAAGTCGCCCGGCGTCACCTCAACCTCGACGATATCGTCCTCTTCGTAGCTGGGCTGGATCTTGCGAGCCTCCTCGATAGAGATCTCGCCCGCCTCGTCGATGACCCACTCCACGACGGTCTTGCGCGCAAACAGGCGAACGGCACCGGTGGTGCGATCCAGCTCCACGCGCACATTGGCGGTGGAGGGCGCGATGCCGTACTGCTTGCTGAAGTTATTCTTATATGCGCTCTTGAGCGCCTCCTCGATCGCGGTGAAGAGCACTTCCTTGCTGATGCTCTTCTCCTTGGCCAGAATGGCCACGGCCTCGATCATCGCCTTGTTTTCATTCTTGTCCATCATCCGGCTCAACCCCTTCCTCATCGGCGCCGGCCGTCAGGTCCGCCGCCTCGTCCATATCAAGATCCTCTTCCGTGACGTCAATCACGGGCTTGCACAGTGAGATCTCCTTGAGGGTGAAGCTCTTCTCGCCCGCAGCCGTCATCAGGCGGACAACGCCGTCCGCCAGCCCGAGCAGCTCACCCTCAAAACGCCTGCACTTGTCAACCGGACGATAGAGATGAACCTCCACGCGGTCGCCGACATGCTCGTCATAGTCCTTCTGCTTTTTCAGAGGACGATCAATACCCGGCGAGCATACCTCGAGGAAATCATAATCAACGCGCTCGACCAGCGGGGCCACCGCGCGATGATAGGTTTCACAGTCATTCAAGGTAATACCGTCGGGTTTGTTAATATAGATCCGCAGGTAGCGGCTGGCGCCCTCGCGCACCAGCTCGACGTCCACCAGCTCATAGCTGAGCTCCTGGGCCAGCTTGCGGCAGGCGGGCTCGACCACCCGGGTCAGATCGCTTTGTGCCATTCACACACTCCCAAAGTCATTCGTTCAGTCAACAGAAAGAGTGGGCGTTGTCGTCCCACTCTTTCCATCCAGACTGCCTTGCGGCAGCTGCTGATTCCTGAAAATAAACCTACGCGGATATTATATCACCGCTTTTTCAAAAATACAACCCTTTGTATCCGCTTTCTGAGATATTCCGGGAAAAAATGCAGTCTGATTCAGCCCTATTCCCCTTCGTAAACAGCGTTTCTTTTCGCTGCTGCTTCCGCCCCGCCGCTTCAGTGATCCCCGCGCAGCATTTGCCCCTAGCAAGCCCGTCGCCGGACCGCAAATGACAACGGCTCAGCCCTACGCCGCTCCCCCCTTATCAGAATGAGAACAGCGTTGTCTGGTTCGTCTCCGGCAGACCGGAGAGACAGCCGCTCTCGCGCATCATATCAATCAGCGTCTGCGACACCTTGGCGCGGGCGCGCAGATCCTCCACAGAGATGAACGGCGACTGCTCGCGGGCGTCCACGATGCTCTGCGCGGCGGTCTCGCCCATGCCCGGCAGCGCATTGAACGGCATACGGATCAGCGTATCGGAGAGCACCTGGAACTTCGTCGCGTCGGACTTCTCCAGATCAATCGGCGCAAACCGGATACCGCGGCAAAGCATCTCGATCACCAGCTCCATGATGATCATCAGGTCCTTGTCCTTCTGCGTCAGGTCCTTGGCGTTTTCCTCCATCTCCCTGTATCGGGCGCGGATCGAATCCGCCGAGCCGCCGAGGATGCTGCCGTCAAAGGAATCCGCGCGGACGGTATAATACGCGCAGTAGTATGCCGCAGGACGGTAGACCTTGTACCATGCCACGCGCAGGGACATCGTGACATAGGCCACGGCGTGCCCCTTGGGGAACATGTACTTGATCTTCTTGCAGGAGTCGATGAACCATTGGGGCACGTTGTGGTCGATCATCGCCTGTTCCATCTCCGGCTTGAGTCCCTTGCCCTTGCGGACGAACTCCATTGTGTCAAACGCCATCTTCGGCACGACGCCGTAATCCATCAGCGCATTCATGATATCGTCGCGCGTGCAGATGCACGAGGAGAACGGCGCGATGCCGTGCTTGACGATCTCCTGCGCATTGCCGATCCATACGTCCGTACCGTGGGACAGGCCGGAAATACGCACCAGCTCGTCCATGGTCGTCGGCTTGGTCTCCTCCAGCATCTGGCGGACGAAGCGCGTACCGAACTCCGGCACGCCGTATGTGCCGGTATTGGAGTTGATCTGCTCGGGCGTGACGCCCAGCGCCTCCGTACCGGAGAACAGCGAGATCACCTTCGGGTCCGTCAGCGGGATCGTCTGCGCATCCACGCCGGTCAGGTCCATGAGCATGCGGATCATCGTCGGGTCGTCATGACCCAGAACGTCCAGCTTGACCAGCACGTCGTGCATGGAGCCGAAGTCGTAGTGCGTGGTTATGACCGGGTTGCTCATGTCGTTTGCCGGATGCTGGATCGCAACGAACTGCTGGATCTCATACTCCTTGGGCAGAACGACCATGCCTGCGGGGTGCTGGCCCGTCGTGCGCTTGACGCCGACGCAGCCCAGCGCAAGGCGGTTCATCTCCGCCTCGGAAAGCACAAGCCCGCGCTCCTCACAGTATTTCTTCACATAGCCGTACGCCGTCTTGTCCGCCAGCGTACCGATGGTGCCGGCGCGGTAACAGTACGCCTTGCCGAAGAGCTCTTCGATGTAGGCATGCGCACGCGGCTGATAGACGCCGGAGAAGTTCAGGTCAATATCCGGCACCTTATCGCCCTTAAAGCCGAGGAATACCTCGAACGGGATCTCGAAGCCGTCGCGGAAGAGCTCTTCCCCGCACTGCGGGCACTTCATCGGCGGCAGGTCGGGTCCGGTTTTATACTTCGCCTTATCGACGTCAAAGGTATACCATTTACATTTGGGGCAGCGGTAGTGCGGCGGCAGCGCGTTGACCTCCGAGATACCGACCAGATGCGCCACATACGAAGAGCCGACGCTGCCGCGCGAGCCGACCAGATAGCCGTCTGCATTAGACTTCTTGACCAGCTTCTCCGCAATATTGTACAGCGTGCCGTAGCCGTAGCCGAGAATGGAACTCAGCTCCTTCTCCTTGCGCGCGACGACAATCTCAGGCGGATTATCGCCGAAATGCTCGAAGATCTTCTCGTCACAGAGTCTGCGGATGTTGTCCGCTGCGTCCGGCCAGAACGGCTGAAAGGTCTCCTTCCCCTCCGGATGCTTCGGATACAGGCCGACGTCGCCGATCCTCGCGGCGATCTTCGCCGGGTTGTCGATGACAACCTCCTCCGCCTTCTCGCGGCCAAGATAGCTGAATTCCTCCAGCATCTCCTGCGTGGTCTTGAAATACAGCGGCGGCTGGTTATCCGCATCCTTGAAGCCGTGCGCCGCCTGAATGATCGCGCGGAACTTGCCGTCCTTCGGGTCAAGGAAATGCACGTCGCCCGTCGCAACAACCGGAATGCCCAGCTGCTCACCCAGCCATACGATCTTCCTGTTGAAGTCGCGCAGCTGCTCTTCATCATCCGCCATGCCCTCGCGGAGCATGAAGGCATTGTTGCCGATGGGCTGGATCTCCAGATAGTCGTAGAAGCGCGCAATGCGCTTGAGCTCCGTGTCGTTGCGTCCGTCCACCACGGCGCGGAACAGTTCGCCCGCCTCGCAGGCAGAGCCGACGATGACGCCCTTGCGGTGCTTCTGCAGGATCTCGCGCGGCGTATGCGGCCTGCGGCTGAAATAATGCAGATGCCCCTCGGAGACGATTTTGTTGATGTTGGTGATGCCGTCCTGGTCGGCGGCCAGCAGGATGATATGATACGAATCGCCGATCGCGCCGCCGGTGAGCGCGTTATTGATGTCACAGATACGCTCAACGCCCTTTTCGCGCGCGGTGTCAAGCATGCGGTTAAGCATCTGCGCCGTCGCGCGCGCATCGTGCACAGCGCGGTGCGCATTCTTCAGGCTGATGCCGAGCGACTTGCAGACCGCGCCGAGGCGATGGCTCTTAAGGCTGGGATACATGCGCCGGGAGAATTCCAGCGTATCGATCACTGGCATGGAGATCTCAATCCCCAGCCGCTTACACTCTTCCGTAAGGAACGAATAGTCAAACTTCGCGTTGTGCGCGGCAAACGCTGCGCCGCCGATGAACGCAAGCAGCGCCGGGATCTCCGTCTCTGCCGTGCCGGCGTCGGCGACCATGGCGTCCGTGATGCCGGTCAGCTTGACGACCTCCTCAGGAATGGGCTCCATCGGATTGACAAACTTCGAGTATTCCTCGACGACCTGACCGTTGCGGATGCGCACCGCGCCGATCTCCATGATCCTGTTCTTGCGCGGGTTGAGGCCCGTCGTCTCAAAGTCGACCACGACGATCTCGTCATGCAGGGAGCGCTCGTCCGCGTCCTTGACGACGGTCGTCACGTCCGTAAGATACGCCTCGATGCCCGGGATCAGCTTGATCTTGTTCTTTTTGGCTGCGCCGAACGCCTCCGGGAACGCCTGCACCACGCCATGATCCGTGATCGCCACGGCCGGGTGCCCCCACTGCGCTGCGCGCTTGATGAGATCGGACGCCGAACTCACGCCGTCCATCTCGCTCATGTTGGTGTGCATGTGCAGCTCGATGCGCTTGCGCTCTGCGGTATCCTGACGCACCGGCTTGCTCCTTGCGTCGATGTCGTTCGCCATCACAACAAGTCCATGCTCGAAATTATCCATCTTCACATCGCCGCGAACGGCAAACCAGCTGCCCGGCTTCACCGCATCGATAACGTCCTGAACGGCCTTCTTTTCTTCCTCCGTCGGCGGGCGCTCTTCCTCTTCGGCGTTCTGCTGGCCAAACCGGCCCTTCCGCGGCTTATACCGCAGGAAGGCTTTGCACTTGATGGTGTTCGTATAATCCGTGATCGCAAAGGACAGCAGCTGCATCTCGCCGCCGCGCAGCTCGCGCGTCTCCGCCGTGAGCACCTCGCCGCAGATGACGATCTTCGTCGCCTCCTCGATGAGCTCGCTGATCTCCATCGGCTCCGCCGTGATCGGGCGGCCAAGGACGGCCTTCGGCTTTTCCTTCGCCTTCTGCTCCTGCGCGGCGACCTGCACCTTCTGCTCCCTGATCATCTCCGCCACAGCCTGATCATCCTCCGCCTTGCGCCTACGGCGGATCTCCTCCAGCTGCTCCTCGCGCAGCTTGACCGCCTGGAAGACAACGCTGATCTCCGTCACGAAGACATTCTTCACCAGTTCCTCAATGTACGCGCCTACACCGGACTGTGAGAGAAACTTGGGCGCGATATCCTGCGGTACAAGGATGGAGAGCACATTGCCCTTGCATTCAAACTTCGCGTCCTTCATCAGCGGCGCGCCGGAGGGATGCCTGCGCTTCACGCAGCGCAGTATGAACGGGGCATACGCCTGCGGGTCCTGCAGGAACGCCTCCGCCAGCTGCGGCGACTTGACAATCAGAGAGACGTGCGTCGGCGCGAAATTCCGCCTGAGCGCGCGCTGCAGCGCAAGAAACGGCCTCTCCTCCACAAGGATATCCGCCGTGAAACAGACCGTAATCCTGTCGCCGCTGCGGCTGGCCATCACGCGCTCCAGCGTCAGATGGCCGCGCAGCTCCGCTGCCGCCCCTTCAAGCAAACCTTCCCATTGCTCTGCCATATCTGCACCCCGCTTTCTCCTGAGAAAAAATCCTTCCCCGGATCGGGGAAGGCCCGGCAGGCTGAGCAGCCGCCGCTATTCATGTTCTGTCTTTGCTCATTTGAGCATGAGCCTGATCTCATCCACCAGAATCTGCGCCAGATCGCCGGTCACCTTGCGCGGCGCCTCGCCCTTCTTAATCAGCAGGCCTGCGCCGTTTCCGCCGCCGCAGATGCCGATATCCGCCTCGCGCGCCTCGCCGGGGCCATTGACCACGCAGCCCATGACCGCCACCTTGAACGGCACGCGCACGCCCTTGAGCTCCTCCTGCACGCGGCGCATGATGCCGCCCACGTCGATGCAGGTGCGCCCGCAGGTCGGGCAGGAGACATACTGCACACAGTCCGTGCGCAAGCCGACATGCTCCAGAATCTCGATGCCCGCCGGCGGCTCAAGGCAGGGATCGCCCGTCAGCGAGACGCGGATGGTATCGCCGATGCCGTCCAGCAGCAGCGCACCGATACCGATCGCGCTCTTCATCCGCCCCTGCTCCGGCAGGCCGGCTTCCGTCACGCCCAGATGGAGCGGATAATCGCAGGCAGCGCTCGCAATACGGTATGCCTCGACGGTATCGCGCACGTTGCTCGCCTTCATGGAGAGCACCATGTCGGAGAATCCGCAGTCCTCCAGCATCTTCGCATGCGCCAGTGCGCTCTCGACCATGCCGCGCGGCGACGGGCCGCCGTACTTCGCGAGAATCTCCTTCTCCACAGAACCGGAGTTCACGCCGATGCGCACCGGGATATGGTGCGCCTTCACGCAGTCGGCGAGAATGCGCACATTCTTCTCCCCGCCGATGTTGCCGGGGTTGATGCGCAGCTTGTGAATGCCGTTCTCGACCGCGGCGATGGCCAGCTTATGATCAAAATGAATATCCGCAACCAGCGGCACAGGGCTGCCATCCACCAGCGCGCGCACGGCCGCCGCACAGGCTTCGTTGTAGACAGACACGCGCACGATATCCGCGCCGCTCACAGCCAGCGCCCGGATCTGGGAGAGCGTGCTCTCCACGTCAGCCGTATCGGTATTGGTCATCGACTGCACGCTCACCGGCGCACCGCCGCCAATCAGCACGCCGCCGGCATTGACCTGCTTCGTCAGTTTGCTCATGGTTTATCCTCCGTTACTCGTCGGTCAGAAAATGCGCACAATGTCCTGATAGGTCAGCACGACCATCAGGCCGATCAGCAGCATGAAGCCCGCGGCATGAATCGCTCCCTCGATCTCCGGCTTGACCGGTTTGCGGCGGATCCCCTCCACCAGCAGGAACAGCAGCCGGCTGCCGTCAAGCCCCGGCACAGGCAGCAGATTCATCACGCCCAGATTCACGCTGATCAGCGCGAGCAGCTCCAGATAGATATCGATGCCGCCCTGCTGGGTGACGTCCTGAATGACATAGACCGTGCCGACAGGGCCTGTCACCTGATCGGCGCCCTCGCCCTTGAAAATCAGGTTCTTCAGCGTATCGACAATCAGCTTCGTGCTTTCGATGTTATACGAAACAGAGAACGGAATGCTTTCCGCGAGGCTGATGCGCTGACGCTCCTGCGCGAAGGTGATGCCGATCCTGTATCGGGACTCTGCCTCATCATAGAACAGCGGAACAGATAATTCCACCTCATCCCCGCCGCGCAGGACGGTCAGGCTGATCGGCTGCCCCTCGCTGTCCGCAATCGCCTGCGCGATCATATTCGTGTCCGTCATCTCCGCGCCGTTGACCTGAACGATCTCGTCGCCGATCATCATCCCCGCGGCGATCGCATTCTCCTCAAGCTCTGCTGCCTTCGGCACAACCGTGAGCAGACCCATCGCGCTGAGATAAAGCGTGATGACCACAAAAGCAATCACGAAATTCATCAGCGGACCGCTGAGCACCGTGACAAACCGCTTCCATACCTTCTGCCTGCTGAATGCAGCAGGGTCGCTGCTCGACTCATCCTCTCCCTTGAACTGGCAGAAGCCGCCAACCGGGAACAGGCGCAGGGAATACTGCGTCCCCCGCTCATCCTTTGACTTCAGCAGCAGCGGGCCCATGCCCACAGAGAACTCCATCACATCGATGCCGCACAGCCGCGCCGCCAGAAAGTGGCCGAATTCATGAGCGATCACCAGCACGCTCAGCAGAAGCAGCGCCAATATAACATACATAGAAAAGCTTCACACCTCCAGTGTGCCCAGAGAAACAGATCAGCCGCCGGAAGCAGCTGATCCTTTCATAAAACGTCAGACCGCAAAGCGGCTGCTGCGAAGCAGCGCCGTCGCCTTCTCACGGGCCAGCCTGTCATGCTCAAACACCTGATCAAGCGAGGGATGCTGCATCACGGGGATGCTGAGCATCGTCTCCTCCACCAGCTGTGCAATCTGGCCAAAGCGGATGCGATCGTGCAGGAAGGCGTCCACCGCAATCTCGTTTGCTCCGTTGAGCACGGCGCTCATCGTGCCGCCCTCGCGCAGCGCATCATACGCCAGCCGCAGCCCTGGGAAGCGATCAAGATCCGGCGTCTCAAACGTGAGCGCCTTCATCGCCGCAAAGTCAAGCCGCGCGCCGCCCGTCTCAAGCCGCTCCGGCCAGCTCATTGCATAGAGAATCGGCAGCCTCATGTCCGGCGTGCCCAGCTGGGCCATCACCGCGCCGTCGGCAAACTCGACCATAGAGTGTATGACGCTCTGCGGATGAATCATCACGTCAATCTTCTCCGCAGGCATATCAAACAGCCACCGCGCCTCGATGACCTCCAGCGCCTTATTCATCATCGATGCAGAGTCAATGGTGATCTTCTGCCCCATGTTCCAGTTCGGGTGGCGCAGAGCCTGCTCCTTGGTCGCGGTATAGATATCCTCCTTCGCCCACGTGCGGAACGGGCCGCCGCTCGCCGTGAGGATCAGCCGCTGCGGCGTGTTTCCCGCCGCGCCCTGCAGGCACTGGAAGATCGCGCTGTGCTCGCTGTCCACAGGCAGCAGCGGATGACCGGCTGCCTTCGCCGCCGCGGTCACCAGCTCGCCGCCGGCGACCAGCGGTTCTTTATTCGCCAGCAGCACGCGCTTGCCGCAGGCGAGCGTCTCCATCACCGCGGCAAGGCCGGCAATGCCCACCACGGACACCAGCACATCATCCGCATCGCAGGCGCGCACGACGTCCAGCAGCACATTCTCACCGAACATCCACTGGCAGCAGCCGCGGATATCCTCCGGGATCTCCTTGGGCTCGATCGTCAGCGCCGCAATCTTCGGGCGGAAGGCGCGCACCTGTTCAAAGACCTTCTCCGCAGACGAATACGCGGCAATCGCCGTCACCTCAAAGCGGTCGCTGTGGCGCGCGGCGACGTCAAGCGCCTGCGTGCCGATCGACCCGGTAGAGCCAAGAATTGCAATCTTACGCATCATTATATCCTCTCACAAACCGATACAGCTCCCCCGCTCAGCGCAGGACAAGCGTGTAGCAGTAGAGCACAATCAGCACAAAAATATTGCTGTCAAACCGATCCATCACGCCGCCGTGGCCCGGGAATACATTGCCGTAGTCCTTGATGCCGCAGTAGCGCTTGAGCAGGGACGCCGTCAGGTCGCCGACCTGACCGGCAACAGAGCCCAGAAGGCCCAGCAGGATCGTCGCCGGGATTCCCGGCATCGGCTGACTGAGCAGCCGCACAAAGAACAGACGCACGCACAGCGCAACCAGAATGCTGCCCCCGACGCCAAACACAGCGCCCTCAACCGTCTTCTTCGGGCTGACGGACGGACAGAGCTTATGCCTGCCGAATAGCCTGCCGCCGAAGTACGCAGCAGCGTCGCAGCCGTACGCAATGCCGAAGGACATGGTGATCAGCGCAATGCCGGGCACAAGGCCATACACCGCATTGAGCATCATCATGAACATGGACATGGGCATCAGGCTGGTGAAGATCGGATAGATGGAAGCCGCTGCATCAGGGAACGAGGGCTTCTTACCGACAAGCACGCCCGTCAGCGTCAGGAGCATCGCCGTCAGAGAGAGCAGCAGCGGATCCAGCACGCCCATAAAACGGCTCAGCGGCCACATAGCCACAGCCGCAAGATACGCGCCCCAAGGGAACACATTGTAGTTTGCCTTCTTCAATGCGCCGTAATACTCATACAGCGCAATGACAGCCAGAAGGACGATGAACAGCTCCGCCAGCCATCCGCGCTTCACAAGCAGAAAGATAATCAGCGGTATGCCGAATACAGCAGTCAAAAGGCGGGTTTTCATGGTATCCCTCTTTCCCGTTACTTTACACCGCCGAAACGGCGTTCTCTTTTGGTATAGGTCAGCAGCGCTTCATCGTATGCATTCCGGTCGAAATCCGGCCAGAGGATATCCGTCTTGTAGAATTCCGCATACGCACACTGATAGAGCAGGAAATTGCTCAGGCGCAGCTCGCCGCTGGTACGGATCAGGAAGTCGACGTCCGGCAGGCCTGCCGTATACAGCTCGCCGGCGAACATTTCGCGTGTGATCTGCTCCGGCGCCAGTTCGCCTGCGGCAGCCCTGCGGGCCAGGTTCTGCGCCGCGCGGACGATTTCCTGCTGGCTGCCGTAATTCAGCGCGATATTGAGCTTGAGGCCGGTATTCTCACGCGTCCTGTCCATCGCAGCATAGAGCGCAGCCTGCTGCCGCTCCAGTCCCTTGGGCATGCCGCTGATGTCGCCGATGATGCGGATGCAGACATGCTCACGATGGAGTTCATCCAGCTCTTTGGTGAAATACTCCAGCAGGAGCCCCATCAGCGCGCTGACCTCCTCGACAGAGCGGGACCAGTTCTCCGTGGAGAACGCATAGATCGTCAGCGCCTCAATCCCCAGATCGCTGGATCTGCGGATGATCGCGCGCAGCGCCTCCACGCCCGCCTTATGCCCGAAGCTGCGCGGCATGCCGCGGCGCACAGCCCAGCGGCCGTTGCCGTCCATGATGATGCCCACATGGCGCGGCAGCCGCCTGATATCCTCCGGCGTCAGGAGCCCAAGCTCCTTCTTCGCCTCATCCTTACCGAATAATGCCATATATATCCCCTCGCCCGCATCTGCGGCGGGCTTCCTGCATAGAAATGAAAGCGGGCCTCTCAGAGCGCTGCCCCAATCAACCCGCTTCTTTTCTTTACGCTCTAATTGGTTTTGACGGCCTGCGCCGCCGGATCAAGGAAGGCGGACACGGTCAGCGACGCCCCGTCGTCCGAGGCATACACAACCCGAAGAACGCCCTCTTCCCGCTGCGCCCGCTTCGGCGCACGGGTCACCGTTACGGCAGGCACAACGCCCTCGCCGGCGAGGATCGCCTGCGCCTTTGCAAGGTCAAGCCCCAGAAGATCCTCTCTCATCGGACCTCCATGATCTCCTTTTCCTTGTCGGCGGTGATCTTGTCAACGTCCTTGATATTGGCGTCGGTCAGCTTCTGGATCGCCTCTTCCGCCTTCTTCTGATCGTCCTCGGTGATTTCGCTGTTCTTCTTCATCTTCTTGATCTGATCCACAGCGTCGCGGCGGATGGAGCGGATCGCAACCTTGCTCTCCTCGGAGGTCTTGCGGACCAGCTTAGTCAGCTCCTTACGGCGCTCGGCGGTCAGCTCCGGCAGCATCAGGCGGATCACCTTGCCGTCGTTGGACGGATTCAGACCCAGATCGCTGGCGAGGATCGCCTTGCAGATATCCTTGACCAGACGCGGCTCGAACGGATTGATCTGCAGCACGCGCGGTTCCGGCGCAGAGATGTTGGCAACAGCCTTCAGCGGCGTCTGGGAGCCATAGTAATCCACGGTGATACGGTCAAGCAGCTGCGGGTTGGCGCGTCCGGCGCGGATCGCCATCAGATCGCTGCGCAGAACGTCCTTCGTCTTTTCCATCTTGACCTTTGCATTTTCCTGAATCTTTTTAGTCGGCATGGGAGCATCCTCCTCTTAAATTCTATTTTCTTTATTCTACCCCACAACATGCGCCTTTGGCAAGACCTTTTGTAGATTCTCACCGTACGAAGGGGAAAACATGGCGTTTCATCTTTGCTCTGCAGGGGCTGGTCACCGCTTCGCTTCAGCACCGGCAAAGAGATCATCCCTTGTGATATTCTTCAGCCACTTCATGCTCCTGTAATGCCCGATGACCCACGGCCACTTGACGAATTCATCCGTGCACAGCAGGAAGTATACGGCCATGACCGGCAGCTTCAGCACAAACGCGGCGATGAACCCCAGCGGCACCGCATACAGCCACATGTCAATCGTATCGCAGATAAAGCCAAACCGGCTGTCGCCGCCCGCGCGGAACACACCTGCGATCAGCATCGTGTTGACCGCCGCGCCCATGACATAATAACTGTTGATGAGCAGCATACCCCTCAGGTATCCGTGCGCAGTCTCGGTCAGGCTCGCGAACTCGAGCACAAACGGACTGACCGCCAGCACGAGCAGACCGCCCAGCGCGCCCGAAGCCACAGTGAGCCTGATCAGCTTTGAGGCACAGATCTTCGCCCCCTCCATGTCGCCGCTGCCGATGATATTGCCCAGCAGGATCGTACCGCCGCTGGCGATACCGAAGGCGAACGTCGTGCCGAAATTGCGCACGACCGTCACCAGCGAGTTCGCCGCCACCACATCAGAGCCAAGGTGGCCCATGATAACAGAATACATAGAGAACGCCAGCCCCCATATGACGTCATTGCCCATTGCCGGCAGGGACATGCGGATGAAGTCATGCTGCAGCAGCTTGTTTCTGCGGAGCATATAGCCAAAGTCCAGCCTGATCTCCTTCTGCGTCAAGGAGACCGCAAAGCAGCAGATCAGCTCGATCAGGCGCGAGAGCAGGGTCGCCAGCGCGACGCCCGCAACGCCCATCTTCGGCGCGCCGAACCAGCCGAAGATGAACACCGCATTGAGGATGATATTCAGCGCGAATGCCATGACGTTGAGCACCATGCTGATCCTCACCTGACCAATGCTGCGCAGCACGGACAGATAGATCTCCAATATGCTCCAGCACAGGTACGTCACACTCATGTACCGCATATACACAGCGCCGAGCCTGATGAGCTCCACGTCATCGGTGAATACCCGCATCATCCCCTCCGGCGCAAACAATGCCAACGCCGCAAACACGAGCGAGATAATCAGTGAAAAACGCATCGCAAGGCCCTGCACTACGCGGATCGGCTCATACTCTCCCTTGCCATAGTACTGCGCGCAGAGCATCGTCGCACCTGTGCCAAGTCCATAGTACACCATGAAAAGGATGTTCGTATAGTTCGCCGCCAGCGACACCGCCGAGATCGCGGACTGACCGACATAGTTGAGCATCACCACATCCGCAGAGCCGACCGCAGCGCTCAGCAGATTCTGAACAACAATCGGCGCAACCAGCGCAAAGATGCGCCGGTAGAAGGCTTTATCCGCTTCGTTTTTGAAGAGCTTCATTGTCTTCTCTCCCTGTATTCGTTTGTGCATATGTTTACTTCGCAGGCCATTATAGCGGAAGCAGATCGAAAAGACAATACAAAAAAACATCAAAAGAACACCCGGATTGCTCCGGGCATTCTGATTTATTGGAGCTCAATTGTGAAGGCCATGTTCTTCTGCTCCGGGGTCAGCTCCGACGGATGCTTTATGGCATAGGCCTCCCGCTGTCCCGCAACGCCATAGCATGGAACAAACGTCACGCGCTTTGCCTCGCCCATCAGCGTCATGCCACCCCGGTAATACACAACCGGGTCAGGATTGTTTTCATTGTCATTCAGCGGGTGCGAGCTGTCATAGCTGCGCTCTGCTTCGCACCCATCCACCAGCACCGCAAACTCAAGGTCAAGCTCACCCGTTGCATATTCTTCGCCTGCTGTTTTCTCGCCCGCCACTTTTCTCACATGGATTTCGTAATCCATCCGTCCAAAGGTCACGGTCAGATGCTCAATCGTCGCCTCATAATCACCGAGAATATAGCGCTGTCCTTCGCCAAGTTCCGCAACCTGCGTTCCCTTCGTCGTAAAGACAACCGACGCTGTATCCACACGTTCAAATGCGCCGCTGGTGATCAGTTTGTCCGTCAGCTTCAAACGCTGCCAGTCCAGCCGTTCCATTCCTTTCGGATACGGAACTTCATAGATGTAATCCACAACAGAACCGCACTCAGTCAACAGGATTTCTTCTTTAGCGTATGCCTCAGCAAACTGCTGCGTATATGCCTCGTAATCCACATCCTCCGTCAGCGGCAAAGCGTTCTGTCGAACAGCGTACACCGGCCTGACAATATCCAGTGTCAGTGTCCATGTGACATCCGATGTCTGCGGATCGTAGACAATGTGACCATCTTCAGTCTCTGTCGTGATTACATAATCCGCACCATACGTCCCGTCCAGCCAAATGACGCTTTCATCACGCTCTGGCACCCAGAAACCGCTCATCAAATCACCCCGGCAGGCCTCTATTTCCACCTCAAGCGATTTTCCATCTGCCACAGCTGTCATACTCGGATAGACGTAGACGCCTTCTGTGCACCCGGGCTTCGGCTGCACGTCCATGGTCAGCATCAGAGTCACGCCATCAAACACCGCATCATTAACGGTCAGAATCATGTATTCGTTTTCATACGTTTCATCCACTGTCAGAATGTGTTCAATAAATGCCTCGTTATCCTTCTGCCGCCGGTTCGCATCAAGGATGCCAAAGCGCGTCGCCGCAACACCTATCGCTGCCATCGCTAAAAGCAAAGCAAGCGCCAAAGCAGCACTGAGGGAAAGTTTTCGGTGCTCCCTTCCCTCTTGAGCCGCCCCTTCCAGAACTCTCCTTCTTAGCGCAGGGCTCATCTGCATATGCGAAAGACCGCCGTCCAAAGCAGCGCGTACCTGCTTGCCGATTTCCAAATCCTGCTTATTCACATGCCTCGCCTCCTTCCAATACGCACCTGAGCATATCCCTCGCGCGCGCAAGCCTTTTGGACACCGCCGCTTCCGAAATGCTCAGCAGTTTCGCAATCTCACTCTGCGTCATCTCCGCATAGTATCGCAGCAGAATGACTTCCATTTGTTTGCGCGGCAAGGCCATAATCTCCCTAAGCAAAGACGATCCCTTCTCCTGCGACTCAGCTATGATTCCCAGCTTATCCATATCCACCGACCGATCGACATAGCGAAACCACGCACAGCGGCGCATATCCCGGCATGTATTCACTGCAATGGAGACGAGCCAGGTCTTTTCGCTGCACGCTCCCCTAAACGAAGCCATGTGCCGATATGCCTTGATGAACGTCTCCTGGACAGCATCCTCCGCCATCGAGGCATCCTTCAAATAAACACAGCATATGCGAAGCAAATCATTTCCGTATTGCTCCATCATCCGCTCAAGCCGTGTGTTTACACCGAGCTGTCCGCCATGATCTTCCATCTGCTTCACACCTCCTTCTGCCTATTTAGACGAATGGAAAGCAGGATTCTTAACCTTAAACATAGCTTTTTAAAGAGAAAAACCGGAGAGCCTTACACTCCCCGGTTCGTATCAAAGATTGCCTAGCCGCCGGCCGGTTACGGATGCACATTCGTACCCATCGGGTCGCCCTCAATCACGCGGAGGATATTCTCCGGATCGTCAAGGCCGAACACGCGGATGGACGGCACCTTATTCTCACGGCAGATGGTGATTGCCGCAGCGTCCATGACCTTCAGATCGCGCTCCTGAACCTCCAGATAGGTGAGATCCTTGAGCAGCTTCGCGTCGGGATTGGTGCGCGGGTCGCTGTCATAGACGCCATCAACGTTCTTAGCCAGCAGGATGGCATCCGCGCCGATCTCCACAGCGCGCAGCGCAGCGGCGGTATCGGTGGAGAAGAACGGATTGCCCGTGCCGCAGGCGAAGATGACGACGCGGCCCTTTTCCAGATGGCGCACCGCACGGCGGTAGGTATACGGCTCGCAGAAGCGGGTCATCTCCACAGCGGACATGACGCGGGTCGGGATATCAAGGCGCTCAATGGCGTCCTGCATGGCGATAGAGTTGATCGTCGTGCCGAGCATACCCATATGGTCGGCATTGATCGCCGCCATCTTCGCCGCGGGGCCCTGACGGCCGCGCCAGATATTGCCGGCGCCAATAACGATCGCGATCTCCGTGCCGGTCGCATGGAGCTTGCCGATCACACTGGCCACACGGTCGATCTGCTCGAAATCAAACAGCCTGCCGTTGTCGCCCAGCGCCTCGCCGCTGAGCTTGATCAGAACGCGCTTATACTGTGCCATGGATGTTTCTCCTTTCGCGGGCCGCGCCCGGTCTGCCCCGTGCCTGCAAAATGCCGCGCGCCGGGCCATGTGCATCATTTTTCAAAAAAAGGGACATGTCACACATGTCCCTTCAAGAAGCGATTACTTCTTCATCTTGGCCTGCTCGGCAGCGATGTCGGCAGCCAGATTGTCCTGACGCTTCTCCAGGCCCTCGCCGCGCTCGAAGCGGACGAAGCGGATGACGTCGGCCTTGCCGGCCAGCATCTTGGTCACATTGATGTCCGGATCCTTAACGAACGGCTGCTCGAGGAGGCAGACTTCCTTGTAGTACTTCTCGATGCGGCCCTCGACCATGC
>JAGBAV010000148.1 GCA_017938795.1 Clostridia bacterium | reverse complement strand
TTGTGCGCCGTCTCGACCCGCTCCGCGAGCGCATCCAGCCGCTGATCCGTGCGGCGCTGCCCCTCTTTGATCTCCTCGATCGGCTTGAGGATCTCCGCAAGCAGGAGCTTACCTACCCGACCGAGGAGGGCTTTGATCTTGCCCCATATCTTGCCCAATATCTTGTCCAATGGCATCGCCTCCTCAGTCGTCCGCGACACGCCATCGTCCGGCGAGGATGATGGTCGTGCCGTCGTCGCGGATCAGCGCCGTGTGCGGTGCGTCGTCCTTGTCGTCGCTCGCGTCGGTGTGTCGGCTCAGATATTCACTTGCCGCCCAGCCTGTCACGCCGCCATAGGCGACGCGCCACATGTCCTCGCCGGTCTCCAGCACGTCAACGACCGCGCCCTTTGGGATCGTGCCGATGATATCACTCTCCCGCCAGTTCCCCGTGCGCAGATTGAGCGCGCCGGAGGCCGTCATCACGATCGCCCGCCAGATCGGCTGTTCATCCTTGACCGGCGACGGCTGCGTGACGTCAATGTGCCTGTGGATGGCGAGGTGCGTCCAGCCCTCTGCCGCCGTGAGCGGGGTCTCCACTACGCCGCGCCCTCCCTGTGTGCTGGACGAGTGGATGACCGTGCCCGCGTCCGTCACGATGCCAGCATGGTGGAAATCCGCGCCATCCGCCTTAAAGGCAATCATGCCCGCCGCCGCGCCGTCCAGACCATCCTGCCGCCATGTCAGGTCGCGGTACTTGGCCGTCATCTCGCTGCTGCGCCATAGGGCATTTGTGCCCGCCGTCGTGTAGGCCGGGTTGCCGCCGGGCGCGCGCCGGATGACCGCCTTGATCAGGTTGATGCAGTCCAGCTGCGCATACGGCGTGCCCAGCAGCTTCCGCGCCTCGCGGATCGCGTCCTCTGCCCGGATCATGCCTCATCCTCCTCTGCAAGCGCCGCCTCGACGGCTTCCCGCCAGCGCGCCGGCACATCCTCGATCATCATCCGCCCCGCGCGAATCCATCTCGCATAGATTGCTGCCATCTCACACACCTCCCGTCAGCATCATCGCCAGCTCCATGAGCGCGGCGTCGCGCTCCAGACCGGCCTGCTCCAGCGCATCCAGGCGCTCCTGCTGTGTGGGCGGCGGCGCGGGGAGACTTGCATAGTCCGCATCCATCTCTTCCGCCGTTCGCTCGTAGATAGCCCATTCCACGCCGTTACGTTCAAATGTTCGGATCCGCTTGCGGCCTTCAGGAATATCCGCAAGCGGATCTGCCATGTATCGACAAATTCCTCGATCATCACGGAGGAATTCCGGGAAGTAATTCCCCTGGGCGTGACGGTATCTTATGCCGCTGCCCCTATCAATCTCCATCCAGCCCTTCGTGCAAGAAAGGAAAGCGGATGAATCGGCCGCCGTGACACGGCCTTCCGTGTCCGTCTTTACATAGACAGAATAGAGGATTTCGTCTTCCATATTCATCCCTCCTTATGCGCTTGCATCGACGTACACAAGTCCGCCGGCATCAGACGACGCCTTGAAGACAAGGCAAGCCGTCTCTCCCGGTGTCATGCCAGACGCCGTGGCTTGCAGATACAGCTTGTTCCCTGCCGCTTTAAGAACAGTCACCTCGGTCGGCGTGATATTTTGGCCGGCCGTGTAAACGCCCCAAGTCACGCCTTCGACGGAAATGGACGGAGCGGCGAGGCGAATCTCCACGGGTAGATCGATGCTGAAGCGTGCCGTCGTGGCCGTCTGCACGATGCCAGTTGCAAAAGCTACGGCATAGGTGCCGATGGTCGGATAGACCAGTCTGTACCGCTTGCATGCCAGCACCTCTGCCGCATACCCTCTCGCCGTGTACGGCGGAAGGGTATCGGCTGTATATGTCCCCTTGTAGAGCGCTGCCCATTTGAGCGCGACCGTATAGCCGCTCTCGGCGCGGATGGAGAACTGCACCGGGGAGGTGGACGAGGACCGGATCACCTGGAGATATCCGCCTGTGTACCCGCTGCTGCTGATGGATGTGATCGTGCCGCCGGCCAGGGTGAAATTGCGGTAGCCAATCTGCCCTGCCGCATGCACTGCGAAGCAGTAATCGCCATCCGGCAGGTCGGGGATGAACTGCATCAGCACACAGGAGCCGTCATTTGCGGTGAGGGTAATGCCGTCCGCGCTGACGCTCACCTGCCCCTTGCTCATCACCCAGCGATCAATCGTTACGCCGGATGCTGTTGTATAAGAAGTCTTGCCGTTCTGATTGACAGGCTGTGTGAAGTCGCTGTTATCAAGCAAATTGTACGGCTGGATGTAGTAACCAGCCGTCTTCCCGGCCAGCAGTGCGCTGTCCGCCGCCTGCGCAGCCTTCGCCAGCGCACCGACCTGATCGGCATTCGGCATCGGATGGACATGATCGCCGCGTGCCACGCCGTTGGCCGTGCCGGGCGACGCAGTGCCCAGCGCCTTCGGGCTGCCTGTGTAATAATCGATTCCTTCGATGGCTCCTGTGTCGCCGCGCGGGATCGTCAGGCGGATCACCGGTTTCTCTGGCGTGCCGCTCTGTTCCAGCTCGACATCTGTTCCTGGTTCGCCGGTCACCGCCTCAAATGTGATGTCCGGCGTTGCGCCCGTCTCGCCTTTCGGCAGGACGAAGGCGATGTGCTTGACGCCGTTCTTCTCGCTGATCGTCGCCCCTGCCGTGGTGCTTTCGCTCGCACTCACGGTCATGCCGTCGATCTTCGCCGCTGCTGCGTTGGCGTTGCTGGCCGCTGTGTTGGCATTGCCCGCTGCCGTATTCGCTGCGCTTGCCTTGCTGTTCGCGTTGCTGGCGGCCGTGTTAGCCGCGTTTTTCGCCGCGACGGTATCCTCGGTGACCTGCTGCATCGTCGCGTACTGCGCGATGATGTCATCCAGGTTCGGGATCACGCCGCTGACGTCCACATAAGCGCCGGACCCGCCCGTGTAGACCGTGCCGGTCACGGCGAGGATCGTCCGTGTCGCTCCGTCCATCGTCAGCATGATGTCCAGTTCGTAAGGCCCCTCCGCCGTATAGCAGTGATCCGTCAGCAGGATCTCAATCCTGTTTTCTGTTACCGTGCCCGTCAGAGGCACTGCCGCCTTATTCGGCGGGCGCAAGAATTTGCCCGTCGCCGTCGCGCCTGCCACGCTGTATTTTTCCTTCCCGCGCACGATCTGCACTACGGCCACATTGGCGTTCTTGTCGTTTTTCATCAGGACCGGCCGCTGCGGTGACACGACGAGGCCGCTGTTGATGTCAACGACAAACTCCATCTGCTGCGCAATTCTCGATGCCATGTCCGGCCCTCCTTACTCGCGCGCAAGCGTGATCAGCGTGCGTCCTTCTTCGCTGCCTCCGCTGATGGCGGCCAGCCGCGTGTATCCGGTGTATACGGTCTCCGGCTCGCCTGCCTTCTCGCCCTTCCTGGTTCGGATTTCGCTGCATTCTTCGATTTCCGCCGCGATCTCAGAAAGCCTCCTCCCGTCGATCAGCTCCATCATCATCTGCTGCGTTCCGCGCAGCGGTCCATGCGCCCATGCAGCTTCGTACTCATGCCCCTTGCTTGTTGTGACTTTCATCGTCCATCCCCCCTGCCTCTTCCGTTTTTTTGATGATCACAATCACATCGTTCACGGCGTCCATTACAGCCGCCATACGTTTGACGTTGTCATGCCCCTTTACCTCAATCTCATCGAGGCTGTCGTAGATCTTCTCCATGATCTTCAGCAGCATGTCCATCCTCCTTATGTCGTCGGCATCATAAACGTATATCCGCGCTCATACAGATCAATGCTTCGCCCGGCATATGGATGCGCATATAGCGTCGCCGTTTCGCCGTCCGCCAGTCGCACGATATATCGCTGCAGCTCCGGAATCCTCCCGCTGTAAGGCACGGACAGGTATTGCCATTTGCATTTCAGCCCGTCAAACGTCATGGCCAGCGCCGTCAGATTGGCCACGATTATCTTCGCGGCAGTTGCCGTGCCGGCAAAGATCCGGTTAATCTTAGCCAGCTCAGCCTCGAATTCCCCAATCGTCACATATCCTTCGAGATCTATGTACTTCGCGCGAAGCCGGATCTCTTCATTTGCTGCGTCCAGCTCTAGCGATACTTCTTTAACCTCCTCGGTTAGCTCATCTACAGCAGACTTGCTTGCCTTCAGCTGGATCTGCCCCTCTGCAGCATCGAGCCGGATGATCGCCCGACTGAGGTTGCTCTTGACGCCCTCAACCTCTTCGATGCTCGCCCGCAGCTCAATCTCTCCCTCTGCTGCATCCAAACGCATGAACGCCTCAGAAAAGCGCCGCGTGTAGTACGCGTCGTTTTCAGCGACCTCTTCCCGCGTTGCCCTCAGCTCGATGGCCGCTTCTGCCGCATTCAGTTTGACATAGACGTCGCTGATCGTCGTTTTAGTATAGCTGTCCAGCTCCTCAACCGTAACCAGCGTGTCCCGCAGCATGGTCTGATTGCCGGCCACGCCGCGGCCATGCCTTTCGCTCTCCTCTTTGAGCTGCTTGACCTGGCTTGAGCTCGTCTCCGGCTCCTTGCCCAGGATAATCTTCGTCCGTTCCGGCTGCGTGTAGTTGCGGTCGATATCCGTGACCTGCTCCTCCACATCTTCTCCGCGTCGCGTCCGGATCCGGATCACATCAAATATCCTGATGCTCTTCCAGTCCTGCCCCGCAGCCATCTCCATGTCGCATATTGACGCCGTTGCCGTGATTTCCGGCTTCGTCGCCGCCTGCGCCTTTTCCCACGCAGCCTGAGCGAGTTTCTCCGCGTCCTCAACATCAGGGAGGCTGAGCGTCTGCCCGCGCCCCAGATACTGCTCCACGGCTTCCGGCACGCCGATCCATTTCTGCCCCTTAGGCTTGTCCACGGGCTTGCCTGCGGCCTTAGTCCATACGACGTCCGCTATCGTCAGGCTCCCGTTGCCGACTGGATAGATCTTAGGCCTCGGCCGTGAGGATCGCGTCACGACGATTCCGTCGCTCTCCACGCCGCTCTCGACAAGCCTGCCGCGATATACGGGCGTCTTCGCCAGCACATCTATCCGGCGTCCAACGATTTCGCCGTCTTGAAATACGTAGTATGGCGCGGCGTACAGGCCATACGCCTTTTCGATCTCCTCCAGCGCGCTCCACGCATCCAGGATTTCTTCTTTTCTGTCCGCTGTTTTTGACCCTGCCTCATTTGTTCCGATTGCCCATCCGGCTGCGGACGCTATAGCTGCCACAGCCTCGCTCGCTTTGACGCTTGTCCCGTTTTCGCGCGTGATGATCGTGCCGGCGAGCTCGTCTACTGCAGCGTCTGTCGCTGTGATCTCTGTCGTTCCGTCCTCATCGCTTTCGTCCGCGATATCAACGCAAAACAAACGAAATCGTCCGTCAACGCATTTGATGCCTAGATAATCGCCGGATGCGATGGTGCTATCCGTCTTAATCTCGGCACTCAGCGTGTGTTTCCGCTCATGGTGGATCAGCTCAGCGATTCCCTCCGTCACCACACTGCGCATCCGCATCCGGCTGTCAAAGAGATAGATTGTCAGATCCATCGGTTGCGCCACCTCGCCTCAATGGTTCCCGCGTTGTTCGACGTCAGGGCATGCTCGCCCGGCGTCGTCCTTGGCTGCCATGTCGATGCCGTGTAATCGATCTGGGCCTCGATATGCGTTCCGTCCGCCGTCAGCGATCCGCTCGCAAAATCTGCGACGATCTTCGCCCCACTTGCCGCCTTGTAGCTGCTCTTGAGTTTGAGGATCCTCTCCCCGTCCATCGTCCATGTCAGCCCGCTTGTCGCTCCGCTCATGATCTGCGTGATGATCAGCGTTGCCTTGTCGCTTCCTCCGATCATCATGTTCACTCCGCCTTCTCCGCTCGCCATGCTCTCTGCAAGGTCATACGCGCGCCCGTCCGGCAGCGCAAAGACGACGTCAACCGTTGTGTGGCCAAATATATATTCCGGCTCGCTGATCTCAGACAAAACGGCCTCGTAAGCCTTGCCTTGCCAGTGCGTCGGCTCCAGCATCGCCGTCGCCTCTCCGCTGCTTGCCGCCCATGCCGCCAGCAGCGCACGCACCTCATACGCCTCGTCCCGTGTCCTGCCCGCGATGTTAACTCGGATGACGGCCTCGCTCTGCTCGCTCCTGTGTCCGGCGTATATTTCCCTCCTGTTCCCGCGCACGGTCACAACCTCACGCCTTGCCGCTCCCGGATAGATCTCTTTATTGACGGAGATAGCCGGGTGTACGGTCCGGATGTCTACGCCGTTATACCGCATTTCTCTCCACCTCCATCATCCGCTCATGCGTCCAAGCTCACGATTCATATATGGTGCTGTCGCAGTCGCAAACCGTCTCCCGTCAATATTCAGGCTGATCTGCATCGTCTGCTCGCCGATGCCTGATTTTCCGCCGAAGCTGTTCTGCATCCTCTGGAGCTGCCATGCCGCATACGCAGCTGCGTTCATCTGGTTGATCGCGTGCGTTGCATCGATGCTGTCAATGCTGCTCTGTATGCTCGCTGCTCCTTCAGCCGCAGCAACAGCAGCCTCTTCCATGCCTGTGCTCACTCCGTTGGCCAGTTCTTCTCCGGCCTCCTCCATGGCTGGTACGCCATCCTCCAGCGCAGCTTCCATGCCATCCACCAAGCTTTCTCCCGCCGCTTCTCCGGTTTTTTTAGCTTCATTTGCTTCATCGCCGAAGTCCATCTCCTCGGTCATCGCTTGTATCTCTGCTCTGATCCTCGCTCTCTCTTTGAGCAGCGGTTCTGCATCCCAGTATCTCCCAGCCTTATCAAGCTCCGCGATCTTCTGATTGATCTCGTAAAGATCCGAATACAGTCCTGTTTCTTCCTCAATGATCTCTTCTTGTCTTTCAGCCTCTTCTTGCTGCTCTTTTGCCCTCTGCTTCATCTCAGTTATGAGTGAGTCAATCTGTTTGATTCCCTCCGTCAATCCGTTGATGACGTTGACAACAGCCTCATCAAGCCCCGTCTCCGTCAGCAGTGTGCTTATCGCCTGCACTGTAGCCGTCGCCATCTCGGTATACGCCGATCCTATTGGCGTCATCTGCTCAGCCAGTGTTGCCAGCGACGCCTGATACAGCAACGTGTTCTCATTGGCTTGCAGCATCAGCTCATTGGTGCGTTCGTATTCTGCGATTGTGTTTTCTAGGCCTCGGTTGGCGCCGAAGCTCAGCGCCAGATCCGTCCTCGCTTCTTTATTGGTCGCCTTTTCCATCGCCTTGTTAAAGGCCTCGATGTCAACACCAAGCGCCAGCAGCAGCTCGCCGTATTGTCCGACCGCCTTGCCCTCCTCGATGGTGTTGCGCAGCGATTCGGCCAGTCCCTCGAATTTGTACGTTTCCGGGAATTTAGTTACTGCGCCAAGCAGTAGATTGACGGCGTCCGCCGTCTCCTTGCTGTCTAGTCCTGCTGCCAGCAGGTTAGCAAGACCCTCCGTCGCCTCATCCAGATTACCCGTATTTGCAGCGACCCGGAACAGATGTTCCTCCACCAGCGACCAGTTCTGCCCGGCGTCCTTGGCTGCTTGTTCGAGGTAGCTCACGTTCCGGCGGTATTCTTCGGTCTCTTCCTGAATCCCCTGTATCCCGTCGATGATGTTCTTCGTTACGTCAACAAACGCGCTGATCCTTACGGATCCGCCGATGCTGGACAGCTGACTGTCGATGTCGCCCATCATGTCATCCAGCTTGTCCGTCACATCCTCAGCGCTCTCTCCGATTCCTCTCTCCAGTTCGCGCCCGACTTTTCTGCTGTCGTCTCCCAGCTCCTCGAGCTCTCTGTCCGTCTCCTTCAGCTGCTTCTCCAGCTTTGCGACGGCTTCCTTAGCCTTGTTCTGCGCGACGACGTATCTGGTCGTCTGTGTGCTTGCCGCACCGTATTTTTCGCTTGCGTATCGCACAGCCTCTCCCAGCTGTGCCACCGCGTCCTTCTGCGACGCGAGCGCTGCGCGCAGCTGCTCGCCGCGGGATACGGTGTCGCCAAGCGCATCGGCGTTGTCCTCATATCCGGCGGCGCTTGCCTTCAGTGCGCTGTCCAGCTGCTTGAGCGAGTTCTGGCACTCCGTCAGGACCTTTTTCCACTTGCTTTCGCCTTCTACGGCGATTCGCGTTGTGATATCATCCGGCATGCCTACTCACCTGCCTTTTTTCGTCTGATTCCGTGCAAGATGAAATCATAATCCTGCCTGTATCTGTACATGTCCATTACAAATCCGGGCGGCGAGCGCCTGATTGCTTCAAGGCTCATTCCCGCAATCAGGCCGCAGCTCGTCACCTGCCTCGAGCTCATCCGTCCGGATTCCGTTTTTTTGCGATTTCCTCGAGGACCACGTCGACCGGCTCCTCGTCGGCCGCATCATAGTCGCATTTCATGCCTTTGTTAATGGCCAGAATAACGACGTGCCGCAGATCCGGCACGCGCTTGGGCGGCGTCGCCCGCTCAAGCTGCCTCTCTGTGATCGGTCGTCTTTCTTCATCCGTCATTTTCACGCCGATTTCCTGTGCGCGCTCCATCCGTGCCTCAATGGCATTGTTGGCAAGGATCCTTGCCGCGGAGATTGTAGCTTTTCTCCTGATGGCGCTGTCCTCGCTGTCAAGCTGCTCGAGCAGCTTGTGGATGTCGCCCATCTCCTCCTCGATTGCTCTCCATGCAACGAGGTCAAAGAGCGGCGTGATCCGCCGCGCTCCGATCCTGATATCAGTGTCCACGCCGCTCCTCCTTTAGGCCGTAATGCCGGCCATCTTGTTAAGCCACGCGATACCCTCTGCCGCCGTCGCGCACACCTTGTGCGTGCGGAAGGTCGCGATCTGGCTGTCGTCCTTGACGACGCCCATCATCGTGCCGCTCGCCACGACGGTCTGCCATTCGACCTGCTCGCCGCGCGTCTGCGCCTTGTCGTCTACTGGCGCGAACTGCACTTTGTAGTACCACCACGGCAGATAGCTGGTCACGCCTTTGTATCTGCGCTCCTGCAGATATCCAAGGCCGATATACGGCGCGCCGACGGCCTTGTCGTCATATTCATAGTCGCCCTCTTCGCCCGTGCGGACCAGACCGAAGACCAGCTCCTGCGCCTGCTCGAGGATATCGTCCATGCCGACGCTGATCGTGCCGCCGGTGATCGCATTCTCACTCTCCGCAAGCACGTCGTCCGCATACAGAGAGCTCTCCGCTCGCGTCAGGCTCACTTCCGCGCTGATGCCGCGTCCGATTACCATGCCCTCCTCATACGTCGGCAGCGCTCCCTCGTTCTCCTGCTTGAGCCTTGCAGCCACCACGTATCTCATGCCTGTCTTTGCCATTAATGCCCCTCCTTTATGATTTGCTCTATTGCCCTGCGCCCGCCCTTAATGGCCGCAGCCTTTGCCTCCGCTCGCACAGCGTAAACTGCCGGCTTGATCGTTGGCCTCGCCTGCCTCACAGATGACCCATGCTCGATTGATCTCATGATCATCGGCAGCGGAACGCCTTGCGGGTACTTTTTGGTCTTGTGCCGGCTGTATCCGGCGAATCCGACCAACGTGTCCACGCCATCCTCACTCCGCTTCATCTCCGCGATGCCGATCGCGTCCAGCAGATCCTCCTTATCGTCTTTTGTGATGACATCAAGGAGGTCTCCGTCTCTGAGGTATCTGTATTTGTCCTCCGGCAGCGTCTCAACAGCCTCGCGGACCGCATCAGCCACAACACGCGCAGCCTCATACGTCGCCATCTTGGCCACGGCTTCTCCGCTCCTGCTCATCTCTTCAAGCAGCCGAGCGATCTCCTCTGCGCCGTTATTGACTGTGATTCTGGCCATCACGCCGCCTCCAGCTCTATGTTCCATGTGTAGTGCGTCAGGCGCGATCTCTCCTCATACTGGATGTACGCCAGCCTCCATCGTATGCCCGCGCGCGTCATGGCCGCCTGTACAGACTGCATCTGCGAGTGTCCGTCGTCCGCCGTAAACACATGGACAGATCCGGATAGCGCCTGCTCCTGGATCTGGTCGTCTGCCCATACCGTTGCCGCGCCTCCGTCCAGCCTGAGGATCCCGTGATCTGTTCCCGGAGCCACGCTCCATCCTCCAGCCGCGAAGGATATTCCTGTTGCGCGCAGCTCTTCTAGCAGCGTCTCATACATCGGCGTTGCTCCTCCCTGCGGTCAGCTCCACTCTGTCCTCGCTCTCGTATACGCGCAGGATGTTGTATAGCTTGTCGTTGTATCTGCAGAGCTTTTCTCCTTGATACTCCTCGGCCGCCGCCAACTCGAACTTGACCTCCGGCGCCAATCCTTGGCTCATCGCCGTGTACGTCTCCGTCATGCCGACAGAGCGGACGGTCACATAGACCGTCCGCTCTGTCGTTTCCGGATTGTCGTATATGCCGTGTGCCTTTGGGCTTTCCGCAATCAGCGCGATCACATCACTTCTCGGCATCTGTCGATCCCTCCGCGTATGCTGTTGCGCTCTGCAGCTGCGCCTTCTGTTCGTCGTAGCTTGTCTTCAGCTGCGCATAATTGGGCGGGCTGCCGAAGTGGGCCCGGCAATATGTCTTGATTGCCATCCGGACGAGCGGATTGTTCTCGTCCTCAGCCGTCTCCTTTGGGATGCCGGCAGTCATGGCCAGATCTGCCTTTGCGCCGGCGATCAGATCCTTGATCTCATCGTCATATGCCGCCGCCGTCACGCGGCAAGCCCTCTTTGCTGCCTCCAGCACGCCCGCCCCTCCTCATCATTCCTCGGTAAAGGTCGCCTTGACAAACGCCTTCGGGTTCTGGAGGGCGCTGTCGAACAGCGCATAGGCTGTGATGACATTGTTGAGCGTCTTCGGCTCAATTGCGCTGTGGATAAAGAGCGCCTCGAAGTCATTGGCCAGCACCTGACCCTTGACACCGAAATACACCACATTCGCCGGAATCTCGTCATCCTGCTTGACCGGCGCGCCATAGATGCGGCCCTGCACAGTCGGGTCGCCCATGCTGTTGGGCACAAAGAGCTTTCGGCCGTCTCCGTCCTTGATCAGCGCGAGTTTGCTCCAGATGGTCGTGCCGTTCGCGTACACAACCTTCTCGCCGTTGCCCTTGATCATGGACATGATCTTGGCGATCGTCTCGTCGGTGTAGGTCTGGTCGATCAGGATGTTGTCGGAGTCAATGCCGGCATTCGCCGCAACGTTGCCGCCCTCCGGAGCCTCGCCGGAAAGACGCGCGCGGATCTGGCGCTCCTTGGCGACCATGATGCGATCAGCCAGATGCTGGGTCAGCCACGCCTCAAAGGCATCGATGCTCTGCCAGCTCATCTTCCGGGTGATGACCACATGCTTCTTGATCTCGATGCCGTCCAGGCTGATCATGTCAAAGGTGGTCTCCTCGTCAACGTTGGCGGTGCCCTCTTCAACGCCCTTAGCGTCGCCTACGGTGATTGCGCGGGCGCGCGGCACGCTGAATCCGCTCACCATGTTGCTGCGCATCGCATCCGCCAGCATAGGAGCGCGGCTCTCGATCAGGTTGATGATCTTGTTCATCGTTTCGTGCGGTACTACGGCGCCGGTGTTGGCAGTCGTGTGCATGTACGCACGCCGCTCGCTCTCGGTCAGCTCGCCGAGCATGCTGACCTGTCTGGTGCCTTCGCTGCGAACAGCGATGGTCTTCAGCCACGCGCAGCGGTACGCTTTGCTCGCCGGGCCATCCTCTTCTGCCCGCTCCCTGTTCTCCTGCACAAACGTGCGGAGCGTTACGCCGGCGCCGCCGGCGATGCGCCTTTCCAGCGCTTCCCGCTGTTCGCGCGCGGTGCGCAGCTGCGCGGCGCGCTCTTCAAGCGCATCCACTTCCTGCGTCAGCGCAGTCAGGTCCGCATTAGGCGCATCCATTTCCTCGCGGATCTGCGCGCGACGGCGCTCGATGCCCTCAGCGTCAAGCTGCATAATCTGGTCTCTGGTCATTTTAGTCCCTCCATCAGTCTCAGTCGTAGGGTAATGTGCATCCGGGCACGCTCCTCTTTCAGTCGCTCCGCCTTCCGCTGCTCGATCACTCCGTCGCACAGCGTACGAGTTGCGATGCTCGTCCCGCCATTGGCTGGATAAGACACGGCGGACACGTCATAGACCTTGCGCACGCTCTTGATCGTGCGCAGCTCTGTGACCTGCCCGCTGTCATTGTCTTTGATTGTCGTCCATTCGTCTTTTGCGACAGTAAAGCCGTAGCTCATCCGGTCAATCATGCCCGCCCGGATCTCGTCATACAGCTCACTCGCCGCCTCAGTCTTGCTTAGATCTGCCTCAATGGCCAGTCCATGCTCGTCTACGCTCAGCTCAAGCGTATTGTTCCGCGTCCTCGCATACACGCGGCCAGCGTGGTCAAACTGCATGATTACATCCGTCAGATCCGCCTCGTCAAACGCATGAGGATCGACCTGTTCCATGACGGTGTAGTTTCCGCTTCTGTACAGCTCATACGGCGCCCCAAATGTCGTCGCATATCCGTGCACGCGCTTTTCCTCTTCGGCCGGCTCATCCCTCGCTCGCATGGTCATGGCGACCGCCCTGTATTCTCTCTCATTGCTCCGTGGCATTCTGCTCTTCCTCCCTTGTGCCGTCCCTCTTTGGGTCCGCCTTTTTGACGATCGTCCCGTCTTCCGCGATCATGTAGTATTCGCCTCGTAAGGTGATGTAGCGCCCCATTCCATTCGGCAGCGGCGGCAGATTCCAGATCTCGCGGATCTCATCAAGCATCAGCTGACCGCGGTCGCCCATCTCCTTGCTGACACTGATCTTGTCAGCATTGCTCATGTATTGCAGCCGATTTGCCGTCGCATACACTCTGGATCCGTTGCTCCTTTCCAGCGGCGAGAACAGCATGCGGCTGAGCACCTCGCTCAGCTGCACCGCGAACTCCTCAACACACCCCTCGTAAAAGCTCGCCCACTCGTCGCCGTTTGCAAGATTCATCAGTATTTTTTCGTTGACGCCGAAGTAGTAAAAGACGTTTGTCCGGATGATCTCCATCGTTTTCGGGTCAACTGTATACGGTTTCGCCTCTATCTGCCGGATGTCCGTGTACGTATTCGGGAATAGCAGCATTCCGCCGCCCTCCGCCTCGAGGTTGGTTCTGTTGAATGCCTGCCGCTCCTTCGCCAGATCTTCTGGTGAGGCGAAGTTGTTCTTTTTCGCCATAAACCGGAACGTGTTGCTGTTTTTGACAGCCTCGGCTATGCCCTTACTTTGAACGCCCAGGAGCTCCATCGTCTCGTCAAGCGCTCTGTTGTTTTCTCCGAAGAGATCGTCACGATACTGGAATTTGGTCATGATGCCCACTTCGGCCAGAGGCACAGCAGCTTTTTTCCCGCTCGCAAATTCGTATCGCAGCCATGGCACGCCGTTGTACTCCACCAATTCGCAACGACTTGGCAGGATCGGGAATATCCCCGTTTTTTCTCCATTCACGTCATAGACCGGCACGATAAACGCCGTATTCTGCATGTCCCGGATCGTGTTCAGCCTGTACAGGAATTGCGGCCACGTTTGAAATTCGTTCGGTGCATGCCGAAGCCTCGTCTGCAGCTTCGGCTTCGCGGATCCTTCGACGACAATTCTGAGCTTGCTGATGTGCCGGCTGCGCGCATCGATCGCCGCCCGGATCTGCGCCGCCTCATACAGCTGTCCGTTCCATGTGTTCATCGCCGGTGCGTAAGCCGTAAATGTCTCGAATACTCCTCCGCTTTCTGTTGGCTGTCGCCTTCGCGGGAATATTTTCTCAAACAGCCCCATTTCACTCTCTCCTTTACGCCGCTTTGTTGTTGCGCAGCTGTGCTCCGAGTTCTTCGTTATAAACCTGCCTCATGCACATCGCATCAAGCAGCGCTGCCATTCCATCGATCCTGTCTGTCGCCCTCAGCTTGATCAGCCTCTTGCGTCCCGTCTCTGCGTTCAGTTTGATGGCGCTGTTGAGCATGTGTGCCGCCATCAGATCGTTTTCTCCGATCGCGAATACTCCATCCTTAGCCGTGCCTTCTGTCAGGTTGATCACGCCGGTCAGGTTTTCCCCCTGGTATACGCTTTCCATGTGAAATCCGTATGCCTGCATTCTCTTGACAAGCTCAAGCGCGCTGTATCTGTCGTATCCGACCTTCAGCGGATAGATCTCATACTTCTCGATCAGCTTGACAAACCACTTATAGCAGTCTTCGTAGTCCACCATGTTCTCTCCGCTTTCGGTGACGATACCCATCTGTATGTATTTCCGATACGGCAGCCCGTCCCGCGCCGTCGCCTCGTCGACCTTTTCCCGCGGCATGAAGAATTGCGTAAACACATAGATCTTTCTTTCGCGCTCTATCGCCACGCAGCACGCTGTCAGGTCGGTCGTCTGCGACAGGTCGATTCCTCCGACGCAGTAGCAGCCGCGGAACTCCTCCAGCGTTGGCATCTTCCCGCGGGCCGCCTCAATCACACGGCTCGGCAGCCATGCAAGGCTGCTGTTCTGTTTCAAGTTGCAGTATTTTGTGATAAACTCCGCCTTTTTGCTCAGGCTGCCTTCAGCGACAGCGATCTCCTCCAGCAGATAGTCTATCGACACCGATACGCCGAGGTTCGGGTTGCTCTTCTGCAGCTCGTTAATGTCGTTCCACCTTTCGATGTCGTCGATCATATACAGCAGCGGCAAGATGCGCCGTTCTCTGCTGTCCCCCAGCAAGAAGCGGGTGCAGCGCTTGATCAGCTCGTCGTATATTCCCTCGTTCACGTACCCGCTTGTGCTGATGCTCAGCATGATCGGCTGCTTCCGGCTGCCCATGCTGCTCCTCAGCACTTCATACTGCTTCAGGCCCTGATCTCCCGGCCAGCTCGCGATCTCATCGCATACAACCAAATGCGGATTGAAGCCGTCGCTTTTCTTCGCGTTGAACGCAATCTTCTTGACGTTGCTGTTGGTCTCGTCGACGTATATGTCTGCCTTTCTCGGCCTTGTCATTTCCTGCAGCTCCGCTTCCGAGCTCACGATCTGCTCAAAAGCCCGATATACCATGTCTGCCTGGTCCAGCTTAGGCGCCGCGCAATAGATCTCCGCGCCATATTCGCCGTCCATGTAAAGGCAATATGCTATGATCGCCGCCGCCAGCAGGCTTTTGCCATTCTTCCTGGCAATGACAATGACAACCTCCCGGAAGATCCTCACGCCCGCCTCATCAACAATCCCGAATATGCAGCTGATGGCAGCCTTCTGCCACAATTCCAGCTTCAGCAGATCTCTACGGCCTTTGCTGTGATGGCAGAAGTTCTCGATAAACGTGATCGCGCGATTTGCCTTTTTTGCCGAAAAGAAAAAGGACTTGGTTTCAAGCCCTTTGACAATGTACTCATACACCAGTCGGATCCACATTCCGACGATAGCCTCGCCGTTCTTGATCCGCTGGTAGTATTCGAGTATAGCATTATTCATCGTGCATCAGCTTCTCCAGCTTGCTCTTCGCCCTGCTCGCCGGGCAGAGGTCCGTCAGCTGCTTCATCAGCGCCTGATAGTTCTTGTCCAGCAGCGCGAATTGCTTCGCGGCCGGCCGCTCTCTCTGGTACGGTTCCGCATCCGCGCTTTGCGAAAACAACTCGGTGCGTCCGTGCTCCTCGATGTCTTTCCATAAGTCGTCCAGCGAGATCCTCAGTCTGGCCGCCTGTACGATAAGCCCCTGCACCACGGCATATTGATTAGGCGGCATTCCCTTGTAGATCCGCTTCAGCCGGCTGCATTCTTTCCTCACTCTCGGATCTTCCGTCTGCTTCTCCTTCGCCGCCACTCTCTCGCCTCCATTTCCGCTCATTTTCGTCCGTTCGGGAGGGGTCTACGCACCCGTGGAGCGGTTTTCCGATGAGCACAACTGAGTAGGCGCCCCCCGCCCCTCTCCGTCGCCCCCATGGGGGGTATCCAGCACCCGCAGCCGCCCGCTCTCGTCGATCCTGTATCTCCGCTTCCTCTTATGCGCAGCTTTATGACATTCCCCGCACAGTGCCTGCAGATTCTCCCAGTTCAGCGTCACGCTCGCGTCGTCAATGTTCCGCGGCGTCAGCCTGATCTTGTGGTGGACCTCCTCTGCCGGCCGTATTTCTCCTTTTCCCGCGCATATTTCACACAGATTTCCGCGCTTTTTTTTATATGCATCCCGGCAGCTAGCCCACGCTCGCGACGAATAGAACGCCCGCGCAAATTCGTCACGCATCCGCATCATCCCCCGGATAGGCTTTGAGGGACAGCGCCCTGCGCCATCCCTCTGACGCTATCACAATAGCACAGATCATGATGACATATCGCGACATCTTTACGACGTGATGCCCCGCTCGTCCATCTGCCTCTGCACATCCTCCAGCGCCCTCTTGTGGATCCTCTGGCTCTGCCTCTTGTCGTATCGCATCCTCTGCCCGACCTTCTCCCACGTCAGCCCGCACAGGTAGCGCAGCTCCAGCAGTTCCTTGCGCTCCGGCGCGTTGACGCCGTCGATCATCTCCATGGTGATCGTGATCTTGTTCTTCAGCCTCTCAGCGTCCCGCTCGATCGCGCGCTCAATGTCGATGTACTTGTCCATGTTGGTCGCGACCTTGCTGCGCGTTCCCGTTCCGCTGCTCCTCGCCGCGCTCATGCTGCTGGTCGCCCTCATGGCCATGTCATGGTATCGGTGCGCCGTCTCCGTCTTGATGGCGATCCGCCGCTGCAGGTTGGTCACGTCCTCAAGATATGCCTGCGCGCTGATGCAGTACGCGCTGCACACGCGCCCTCCGGCGTCAACGACCCGCGGCTCGCCCTTGTTGAGCCAGCACACGCTCTTCTCGTTTCCGGCGTCATACCGGCCCGAGTACTTGCACATCCTGCAGCAGCTCATTCACTTCGCCTCCTGCTCCATATCTCCGAGGAATTCAAGCTCAATCCGGATGCGCCCCGCGAATTCCTCGTTCCTTCCCCGCTTCGGCCTGATCCCGTTGTCCGCCGCTCTTGCGACTGCCTCCTCCAGCATCGTGATCACGCCTTCCCCGTTGACCTCAAGGTCAATCTCATAAGCGTTTCTGATCCCGATCACGCCGCATGCTTCGACCGCAATCTTCATCCCGTTCTCTTCCATGCTCACTCCTCCTCTCCGATCATTTCGTCCATGCCGATCTGCCCGTCGATCTGCGGCTCCTTGTCCTCTTCCTCCCGCATAGATCCGATTGCCCTTTTTGCCGTCAGCCCTCGCATGTACTCCAGCAGCATCTCCGCAGTGTCCTCCGGTACGGGCGATACGATTCCCGTCTCATACATTCTGTCGTCAATCACGATCAGCCTCTGCCCGATCGCGTTCTCCGCCTTGTGGAAGATCTGGTATCCGACCGTCTGCTCAGCGGCCCGGATGAATTCCTCTCGAACAAAACAGATCTCTTCGCCATCCATGATCGGCACAAGCATCTTTTTCGCAAACCGGAACGGCATGCCCATTTCCATCGTCGCCCATCCCGGGCCAACACCTGCGTCCGTCAGCGTGATATCTCCGATGCGTTCAAATCTGACCTTCAGGTCCTGCATGATGTCCGGCATATCCAGCAGCTGCCCGATGTTCTCCTTTGTGATCGTCATGCCGTCAATCGGATAGACTGCCTCCTGTGTTCCGATCCATTGCCGGCGCGTTCCCGTCTCGAGCACGACCACCTCGCCGGCAGCCTTGCACAGCGCCCGTATCTTCCCGATTTTCATCTGTTCGCCTCCCGTTCAGAGATGAGATCCTCCGTCACGCATCGGCGTCCTTCGGTCCTCTCCACTTCCATTTGTCGCCTCTTACGCAGTCCCTGCATCCGCACGTTTCCGATCTGCACAGCCGGCAGGCGCCGCCAGCCATTATGCATACGTCCAGCTCAAGGCTGTGTGCGCAGCTGTCGCATCTGGTCACGCTCCCCCGGATTTCCTCAATCAGCCCGTCCCGCTCGATGATCACGTTCTCCAGCGCGGCCTCCATCCGGTCGATCAGGTGCGCCATGTGCCGCTCTTCCGTCGCCGGTGCATCGCTGTGTACGATCATCACCGGGCCTCCAGCCCGCTTGAGCAGCTTCTCAATCCTCTCGTCTGCTGTCATTTCCGCTCTCCCCCTTGCATTTGTGTCCTAACGACGGCCTGTAATGCAGCCCGCATCCGGCGCACCGCACGACTGTCGTCTCACATCCCGGATGTGCGCCGAGCCACACCTCGGTGGCCTTGTCAAATTCAGCCTTCATGCTCCGCCCACTCTGCCATGATCTTCAGCCCGTCCCCACAGATGATCGGTCTGCTCTTGATCGGTCGCTTGGCGTCAGTCTTCATTGTCTGCATCCTCCACAAACGCTCCGTCTTTGAGCTTGTACCATACGTCCGGCTTGATCTTCACGCCGTCCACCTGCGTGCAGCGGACATCAACCCTGTGCCACTCGTATTTCTTAACCTCGCGCCATTCGGCGCAAACAATCCAAGAGCCGATCGACCCGCTTGCGCGCGAGTCAATCCCAAGCGCGCAGGCCGCTCCCTGATAGCCGGTCGCGCTCGCCGCTCCATAATCGCCGGTGGCGTGTTCGGCAGCGCTGCTCCAATCCGCCTTGCCAAACACATAATCAACAGCCGCCTTAACCATTCCGGCGATACTGAGCCGTTCGCCAATCGTGATTCTCTTTCCGACACGCTTCGTGTCGTCTTCGCTTTT
>JAGBAV010000147.1 GCA_017938795.1 Clostridia bacterium | reverse complement strand
CGTTGCGGCCCGGTTCGCCCTCGCCCGGAATGGTCTTGAAATTCTGTCCGTCGTCAACGCCCGCCGGCACGTTCATATTGACCGTGCGCGTCACGCGGGTATAGCCGCTGCCGGAGCACTTGGTGCAGCGCTCCTTGATGGTCTTGCCCTTGCCGCCGCAGGTCTGGCAGGTACGCACAGTCTGCATACGGCCCAGCGGAGAATTCATCACCACGGTCTGCTGTCCGCTTCCGTGGCAGGTCGGGCAGGTCTGCGGCTGTGTGCCCGGCTTCGCGCCGGAGCCGCCGCAGCAGTCGCAGGTCGCGCTGCGCTGGAACTTGAATTCCTTCTTGCAGCCAAAGGCCGCCTCCTCAAAGGTGAGGGTCAGGTTGTACTGCAGATCGCTGCCGCGCTGGGGCGCGTTCTGGCTGCGAGCACTGCGCCCGCCGCCAAAGCCGCCGAAGCCGCCGAACATATCGAAAATATCCTCAAAGCCGCCGAAGCCGCCATAGCCCGCTCCGGCGCCGCCCATCGTCGGGTCCTCATGACCGAACTGGTCATAGCGCGCACGCTTCTGCGGGTCGGAGAGGACCTCATAGGCCTCGTTGACCTCCTTGAAGCGGGCCTCCGCATCCTTGTCGTCGGGGTGCAGATCCGGGTGGCTCGCCTTGGCTGCCTTGCGGTATGCCTTCTTAATCTCATCATCCGAAGCGCTCTTGCCTACGCCGAGCACCTCGTAATAGTCTCTTTTATCTGCCACAGCAGTCACCGCCTGTCTTGATAACCGCGCGACGCCGCCGCCCTGACGGACGGCGGCTGTGCGCCAGATGATTGCTTATTGTGTATCCGCCTGCTGTCTGGCTCAGGCTGTGCGCGATGCACGGTCCCGCCGGAGGCGGACGCAGGGATCAGCCCGCTTAGTGGATGTCGTAGTCCGCGTCAGCCGCGCCGTCAGCGTTCGCGTCCTGCGCCTGCTGGTAGCCGCCGGCCTGCGCATTCGGATCCTGCGCCTGCTGCTGCTGATAGAGCTTGCCGAAGACGCTGTACACCTTCTGGGTGAAGGCCTCCATCGCAGCCTTGATCTGCTCGGCGTTGTTGGTCTCGCGGACCTTCTTGAACTCCGCCAGCTCGCTTTCGACCAGCGCCTTGTCCTCGGCGGACAGCTTGTCACCCAGCTCACGCAGCTGCTTCTCGATCTCGAAGATCATGCTGTCGGCATGGTTGAGGGTCTCGACCTCTTCCTTGCGCTTCTTGTCTTCGGCGGCATACTGCTCGGCCTCCTTGACGCGCTGGTTGATCTCGTCCTCAGAGAGGTTGGTGCTGGAGGTGATGGTGACCTTCTGCTCGTTGCCGGTGCCAAGGTCCTTCGCGGAGACGTTCACGATGCCGTTCGCGTCGATGTTGAAGGTGACCTCGATCTGCGGCACGCCGCGCGGAGCCGGGGCGATGCCGGTCAGCTGGAAGCGGCCGAGGGTCTTGTTGCCGGCGGCCATCTCGCGCTCGCCCTGCAGGACGTGGATCTCAACAGAGGTCTGGCCGTCTGCGGCGGTGGAGAAGATCTGGCTCTTGTTGGTCGGGATGGTGGTGTTGCGGTCGATCAGGCGGGTGAAAACGCCGCCCATGGTCTCAATACCCAGGGAGAGCGGGGTGACGTCCAGCAGCAGGACGTCCTTGACATCGCCGCCCAGAACGCCGCCCTGAATGGCCGCGCCGACAGCGACGCACTCGTCCGGGTTGATGTTGCGGTAGGGCTCCTTGCCGGTCATCTTGCGCACAGCCTCCTGCACCGCCGGGATGCGGGTGGAGCCGCCGACGAGGATCACGCGGTCGACTTCGCTGGCGGTGACGCCGGCGTCGCGCAGCGCATTGCGGATCGGCGCGATGGTGCGGTCGACCAGATCGCGGGTGAGCTCGTCGAACTTCGCGCGGGTCAGGGTGATATCCAGATGCTTGGGGCCGGTGGCATCGGCGGTGATGAAGGGCAGGTTGACATTGGTACTCATCACACCGGAGAGCTCGATCTTCGCCTTCTCAGCGGCCTCCTTGAGACGCTGGAGCGCCATGCGGTCGGCCTTCAGGTCGATGCCGTTCTCCTTCTTGAACTCAGCAGCGAGGTAATCGATGATGCGGTCGTCGAAGTCATCGCCGCCCAGCTTGGTGTCGCCGTTGGTCGCGAGGACCTCGACGACGTCGTCGCCGACCTCGAGTAGGGACACGTCGAAGGTGCCGCCGCCCAGATCGTACACGAGGATCTTGTGGGACTCTTCCTTGCCAAGACCGTAGGCCAGGGAGGCAGCGGTCGGCTCATTGATGATGCGCAGGACCTCAAGGCCGGCGATGCGGCCGGCGTCCTTGGTCGCCTGACGCTGGCTGTCGGAGAAGTAGGCCGGAACGGTGATGACCGCCTGAGAGACGGTCTCGCCCAGATAGGCCTCGGCGTCCGCCTTGAGCTTCATGAGGATCATCGCGGAGATGTCCTGCGGGGTGTAGGACTTGCCGTCGATGTTCACGCGGCGGTCGGCGCCCATATCGCGCTTGATGGAGATGATGGTGCGGTCCGGGTTGGTGACAGCCTGACGCTTGGCAACCTGGCCGACAAGGCGCTCGCCGCTCTTGGTGAAGGCGACGACGGACGGCGTGGTGCGCGCGCCCTCAGCGTTGGGGATGACAACCGGCTCGCCGCCCTCCATGACGGCGACGCAGCTGTTGGTGGTGCCAAGGTCAATACCGATAATCTTGCTCATTATGTTTACCTCCTGAATCAATTCAACTGTTGATAAAGAGTTACTTACGGATGGAATCTATGTCAACGGGGCGCGGCCATCAGCCGGCGACCACCTTGACCATCGCATGACGGATGACGCGCTCGCCGAGCTTGTAGCCCTTCTGCATGACCATGCAGACGGTGCCGGGCTCGCCCTCGTCCTCGCTGCCCTGCATGACAGCGTTGTGCATCTCCGCGTCAAAGGGCTGACCGAGAGGATCGATCTCCTCCACGCCCATCTTGGTCAGGGCGTCGCGGGTCTGGCGCAGAACCATCTCCACACCGCTCTTGAGGGCGCTCTCTTCCGCGCCGGCGGCAGCCAGCGCGCGCTCGATGTTGTCAATCACCGGCAGCAGATTGCCGATGGCGTCCCTGCGGCCGTCGTCGAAGGCCTCCTTGCGCACGCCCTCAGTGCGGCGGCGGTAGTTCGCGAACTCCGCCTGCTTGCGCTGGGCAAGGTCGAGATATTCGTCGCACTGTGCCTTCGCCTTTGCCAGCTCCTCCTGAAGCGCCGCGGTATCAACCGTCTCAGCCTCCTGCTGCGGCTCCTGCGCGGCGTCCTCCCTGATGATCTCTTCGCTGTTCATGTTTATGGCCCTCTCCTTCAGACCGTCGGCCGCGCGGCGCACCCGCTCGCGCAGGCTGCCCCCGGCCGGGGTATTCTTATTTCTTCGTTTCATCATACTCTATATGGTCTACTCCAGCTTGCCTCCGGTCTCATCCAGCAGCTCGTTGAGCGAGCGGCCGACCTGACCGAGCACCGAGAGCACCTTGCCGTACTGCATGCGCGTGGGGCCGATCAGACCGATCGTATTCACCCGCCCGTCGCTGAGCCGGTAGCTCGCGGTGACGATGGAGCAGTCCTTCGTCTCCTCCATGCCCGTCTCCGGGCCGATGCGCACGGAGATCTCCATCTCGCCGTTGTGCGAAAGGAGGGAGACAACCTTCTCCCTTGTCTCCAGCACGCTCAGCAGCGCCTTCGCCTTATCGACGTCCGAATACTCAGGGAAGCTGAGCAGATTCGACCGGCCGCCGACGACGAGCGCGGATACATCGCTGTGTTCCTCGTGCGGCTGCTGCTCCGCCATCGCGCGGGCGAGGCCGCCCAGCTCTTCCCCGCCCAGCTGCGCAAGGCGCGCAGGCAGATCCGAAAGGGGGGTCCCCTCCAGCCTCGCGGTGAGGATGCGGGAGACGGCATAGAGCTCATCCGCCGCCATGGCGCGCGGGACGTCCAGCACATGCTGGCGCACGCTGCCGGTGGTCGTGACGAGAATGAGCAGCACGCGCCTGTCCGCCACGGGCACCAGCTGCAGATGGCTGAGCATCTGCTCGCTGCGCGGGGCGCGGGTCATGACCGCCGTCGTATAGCGGGTCATGCTCGAAAGCGAGCGAGCGATCCTCGTGGACAGATCCGCCACCTGATGCGACCTGCGCTCAAAGCAGCGGTTGATGAAGGCGGTCTCCTCCACGCTCAGCGGCACAGGTCGCAGCATCTGATCGACGTAGAGGCGGTATGCCTTGTTGGACGGCACGCGCCCCGCCGAGGTATGCGGCGAGTCGAGATAGCCCAGCTCCTCAAGGTCGCTCATCTCATTGCGGATCGTCGCAGAGGAGAGCTTCTGCTCATATTTGCGGGAGATCGTCCGGGAGCCAACGGGAAGCGCGGTGAGGATATAGTCGTCGATAATCGCCTGCAGTATCCTGTACTTGCGGTCGACAATGTCCATGCCGCATCCCCCTTTCCTCAGGCGTTCTCCGCTTGTTGTTAGCACTCACTCGAATCGAGTGCTAATCAGCGTGATAAAGATACCACGGCAGCAGATTTTTGTCAACAGCGTTCGCACATCTTTTTTGACTTTTCCTGTCCTTTGTGAAAACCTTCGTTCACGCATAATGACAATTCAGCGGCGGCATGATGGTTTCATGCGCCGCTGTGCGGTTTTCATGCGGAACAGGCGGAGACTCAGCCGTCCTCTATCTCGCTGAGCATGTCCACCAGTACGCTGTTCATCACCTGCATGCCGCGGGGTGTGAGGCGGATTCTTTCATTATATTGCTCCATCAGGCCGCGGCGTGTCATCAGGCGGATGCTGCGCGGCCAGACCTGCTCCGGCGCTGCGCCGAAATCCCGCGCAAAGCGCTCCGCATCCATCCCCCGCACCATGCGCAGGCCCATCATCGCGCGCTCAAACATGCGGTCCTGCAGGGTATGATTCCCCTCATCCCGGTTCAGGCATACCAGCTTATCGCAGGAATTGAGGTATGCGTCAAGGTCCGCGTCATGCTCAAAGCGGCGGCCGTCCATGTCGCTGTGCGCCGCGCAGCCGACGCCCAGATACGGCAGGCACTCCCAATAGACGAGGTTGTGGCGGCACTGCCTGCCCGGCTGCGCCCAGTTGCTCACCTCATACTGCGCATAGCCCGCCTCCCCGGCGAGCTGCGCGGTGATCCCGTCCATGCGCACGATCTCATCTTCGTCCGGCAGGGGCGCGCACCGCCCCGCTCCGGCGGCGGCATGCAGAGGCGTACCCTCCTCCAGAATCAGGCTGTAGCAGCTCAGATGCTCTGGCGAGAGCGCAATGGCCTCGCGCAGGGTAGACGCCCACTGCGCCGCCGTCTGCCCGGGCAGCGCGTACATGAGATCAAGGTTGATGTTGTCAAAGCCGGCCTCCCGCGCCATGCGCACAGCCTCGCGTGCCTGCGCAGCCGTGTGGATGCGCCCGATGGCAGCAAGCAGCGCGTCATCCATGCTCTGCACGCCAAGGGACAGGCGGTTGACCCCAGCGGCGCGGTACGCCGCCAGGCGCTCCTCCGTCAGCGTGCCGGGGTTGCCCTCCATGGTGATCTCCGCCTCCGGCGAAAGATCAAAGCATGCGCGCAGCGTATCCATGATCGCCCCCAGCTGATCGCCGGAAAGCAGCGTGGGCGTGCCGCCGCCGAAAAATACGGTATGCACCCGCCTGCGCCCAAAGAAAGCCGCCTGCGCGCGCATTTCGCGGCAGACGGCGTCCGTATACGCGCCCAGCTGCGCCATGCGCCCGGGATAGGACGCAAAGTCGCAGTAGGCGCACTTGCTCACGCAGAAGGGGATGTGGATGTAAATCGCAATCTCGTTTGACATGAAAACCTCAGTTCACGCTGTGAAGCACATTTCTATTGAGCGCAGAGCAATCCCCCGAAAAGGGAACGGGAGGAGCCAAGCCCCTCCCAAACAGACATGCCGCTGCGGCCTCGTCCGCAAAAGAAACCGGTATCCAGCCAAGCTGCGTCGGATATGGGTGCGGGCTCAGCCCGCTTATTCGTCCATCTTGAGCACAGCCATGAACGCCTCGCTGGGAACCTCGACGCTGCCCAGCTGACGCATGCGCTTCTTGCCTTCCTTCTGCTT
>JAGBAV010000146.1 GCA_017938795.1 Clostridia bacterium | reverse complement strand
TACCGCCCGGAGCAGGCGGCCGTCGCCATCAAGACCCTGCGCGAGCTGGGCACGCCCTGCCTGATCCACCAGCCGAACTACTCGATGTTCGACCGCTGGATCGAGGACGGCCTGACCGATGTGCTGCGCGAGAACGGCGTGGGCTGCATCTGCTTCGCCCCGCTGCAGAACGGCCTGCTGACCAACCGATACATCAACGGCATCCCGGCGGATTCCCGCGCGGCGCATGACCCGCGCTACCTGAAGCCCGACGCCATCACGGCGGAGAAGATTGAGAAGGTGCGCGCGCTCAGCGAAATTGCGAAGCAGCGCGGACAGGCGCTCTCCCAGATGGCGCTGGCATGGGTGCTGCGCGACCCGGTCGTCACCTCTGCGCTCATCGGCGCGAGCCGCCCGGAGCAGATCATCGAGAACGTGAAGGCGCTGGACGCCGCGCCCTTCACCGCAGAAGAGCTCGCCGCGATCGACGCTATTCTGGCGAAGTAAATTCATGCGCCCGATCCCTGACAGGGATCGGGCGCTTTGTCTTTTGTATTTTATACATCAGCGCTCATCGAGCGCGGAGCATCAGGGGATGATGGTCAGCTGCTTGGGCGCGTGATTGAGCAGGCTGTATCCGTCCTCGGTCACGACGACAAGATCCTCAATGCGCACACCGAAGCGGCCGGGGAGGTAGATGCCCGGCTCCACGGAGAAACACATGCCCGGCTCCACGGGCAGCGGCCTGCCGACCACGTCGTACGGCTCCTCGTGGTAGTCGATGCCAATGCCGTGGCTCGTGCGGTGCGGATAGAAATCGCCGTAGCCTGCCTTGCGGATGACGGCGCAGGCAGCCTCATGGATCTCGCTCATCAGCACGCCGGGGCGGATGATGCTCAGCGCGGCGAGGTTCGCCTCCAGTACAGTATCATAGACCCTGCGCTGCTCGTCCGAACAGGAGCGGAAGAAGACGGTTCTTGTCATGTCACTGTAATAGCCGTCAATGCGCTTGCCGGTATCCACGCAGACGGCATCGCCGGGCGTCAGCTGTGCATTGCCCGGGTTATGATGCGGCTCTGCGGAGCCTGCGCCGAAGCAGACCATAGGGTCACCGGCGAAGCGGCCCACGCCCTGCGCCATGAACCCGTCGGAGAAGACAGCGCCCAGCTCCAGCTCCGTCATGCCCGGGCGAAGGCGGGTGAAAGCGTCCGCAAAGACAGCGTCCGTGATCTCGCTCGCGCGGCGCAGGAGAGCGACCTCCTCCGGCGTCTTGATCATGCGCGCCTCCTCCACGCAGGAGGAGACCCGGAAGGAGATATCGCTGCGCAGCTGCATCAGCGGCAGCAGGAAGCGGCTGTGCATATAGCCGTCCACACCGGTGACGCCCGCCCTGAGCAGGCCGCCCAGGCGATCTACGGTCACCCCCGTATCCGAATAGATCGTAACCTCGCAGTCCTCAGGCTCGATCACAGCCAGCACATAACACAGCAGGCGGCATCGGTCATGCGTGATGACCAGCGCATCCAGCCTGTCCATGGGGTTGCACCAGAGGCCGGTGAGGTAATAGATGGCCTGCGGCTGGGTGACGATGAGCTGATCAAGGCCGTCGCGGCACATGAGCGCACGCACGCGGGCAAGCCTGTCCTTTTTCATGGCGGTCAACTCCTTATCTGATCATGTTGTCGGTGATGGGATAATCCCATAATAGCCGTTTCAGCGCCGTCTGCCGACAGCACATCGCGCATAAACGACGCAGAATCGATCATCATGAAAGGGAAATGATCGATTCTGCGCGTTTTGTGGCCCAATTAAGCAAGCAAAACCGCGCATAACACGATACAATAAAATCATAACAGATACACTGCAAAGGGGGATGCTCATGAATCAGGAGCTGCTCACAAGGATAAACGGCTGGCTCAGCCAGCACCGGCAGGAGATTATCGACGATCTGATCGGCCTTGTGCGGATTCCCAGCGTGTCCGTGCCGGATAAGAATGTGCCTCCCTATGGTCAGGCGTGCAGAGATGCGCTGGCCTATATGTGCAGGCTTGGGCAGAAGCGCGGATATGCAAGCCGCAATTTCGATCATTATGTGGCAGCGGTGGATTTCACGCAGGGCGAGGAAGAGATCGGTATCTGGTCCCATCTGGACGTGGTGCCTGTGCCGGACCCTGCGGAATGGGACTACCCTCCGTTTGACTGCACGCTGGTCGAGGATCGCTATCTGATCGGCCGCGGCGTGCAGGATAACAAGATGGCGGCCATCGGCGTATTCCATGCGATGAACTGCCTGCGCGATCTGGGCGTGAGCCTGCGAAGGAAGTACAGCCTGTACATGGGCACCAGCGAGGAGACCGGTATGGAGGACGCGCGCTACTTCACCGCGCACTACAAGGCGCCGGATCTCTCCCTCGTGCCGGACTGCGGCTTCCCGGTGTGCATCGCCCAGCGCGGCAGCATGACGCTCTCCGTTGAGATTCCGTTTGCTCATGCCGTCGCCTTCCATCAGAGCAACAACCCCTCCGTCACGGCGGAGGAGATCACGGCGGCGCTCCCCGATGGGCGCATGCTGACGGCCAAAGGCGAGTCCGCCCATATCTTTAACGCAGACGGCGTGGATAACGCCGCGGTGCGCATGCTGCGCCTGCTCGGCGGCGAATACCCGCAGGAGAAAGAACAGCTTGAAGCGCTTGCCTGCGCCATTGACAGCTGGCACGGCGAAACGCTGGGCATTGCATACGAGGACGAGCTCTCCGGCTCGCTGCAGATGAGCACGACACAGCTCGTCTGGGAGGATGGGCGTCTTCAGGCGCGCATCTTCATCATCGTGCCCGTAAGCGCCCATGCGGACGATATCGCCGCCAAGGCGGACGCCGCGGTGCAGAAGATCGGCGCTTCGGCGAGGAAGCTGCGCGCGCGTCCCTCCTGCTCCTTCCCGAAGGATCACCCCGTTGTCGCCGCACTCACCCGCGTGTATAACGAGGTCATGCAGCAGGAGAGCGAGCCCTTCGTGATGTCCGGCGGCAACTACGCCGCCTACCTGCCCAATGCCTTCGGCTTCGGCCCCGGCATGCCGGGCAGAGAATTCCCGCCGCATATTTTCCGCCCCGGCCGCGGCGATTATCATCAGTGCGATGAGAGCGAAGACGTAGAGCATCTGCTCAATTTCATGCGCGTGTATGCCATGGGTATCGCTGCGCTGGATGAGGTCGCACAGATCAGAGGCTGATCCTGCGTCTTGCGGGAACAGCATTCCCGCAAGAAGAAGACGCAGCATAACCGCCGTATACGAAAAATACGGCAAACCTGTTTGGAGGTGCAGAATATGGAGCAGCAAAATGTGCAGCGGAGTATTTACTACCGCCACTTTGATCTGCCGGCAAACTTCCCGGCAATCGGTCTGCTGGGCGATTCCTGGCGCTGCCCGCCGGAGCCGATCACGCGGATGCACTTCCATAACTGTCTGGAGATTGGTCTGCTCTATGAGGGCAGCGGCAGGCTGTGCATGGAAGGGCGCGAGCTTCCGTTCAGGGCGCCCTGCGTGGTGATAGCGCCGCCGAATGTGCCGCATGCGCATATCGTGGACGACGGGCAGATTTGCGGATGGAAGTGGCTGTACGTCGATCCGCAGACGATGCTGCCCAACCTCAGCCCGCGCCTTTCCGGCAAGCTCAGCGAATACCAGCGCGACGTCGGCGCGGACGAGTGTATCTTCCCGGGCGAAGCGCACCCGGATATCCTGACCATCGTCCGGATGATCGTTGACGAGATGGAGCGCGCGCAGGTGCATTATCACCACATCACGCGGGAGCTGTTCAACACGCTCTTCCTGCTGATGATGCGCAGCTATTCCGGCACTGCCGCCAGAGACAGCTTTGTCAACAATCAGCTGGGATGCATCACGCCGGCAATCGACTATGTGACCAAGAACTATATGGAGGAAATCTCCATTGAGAAGCTCAGCCAGCTCTGCCATGTGAGCACGTCGCACTTCAGGCGGCTGTTCAAGCAGGTGCTGGGCTGGTCGCCGCTTGATTATGTGCAGATGGTGCGTATTGACCGCGCCTGCGTGCTTCTGTACAACTGCGACTACTCCATCACGGAGATCGGCCTGCAGGTAGGCTATCCCTCTCCGTCCAGCTTCAACAGGCAGTTCCGCCGGCTGCACGGCATATCGCCCAGCCAGTGGAGGCAGAAGATGCGCAGCGAGGAGAACCCCGTCGTCACGGCATATTTCAACTCCCTGCCGCCGTCGGTCTATCAGTTCTTCCCGCTGGATTATCAGGCGTTCATCACGCCGTGATCGCACAGCGTCGCAGCCGCACCGCTATCCGCTCCCTTCGGGGGGCGGTTTTCTTTTGCCTGCTTTTTGAGTGGGGTGGAATGCCGGGCGCCGACCAAGCGGCCATATGCCGATGGTTTGTGAGATGATGTATACAAAGAATGCGTCTTTGAAATGCCTCTTTTGCACAACAGGATTGATTCTGCACGATTGTTGCCTCATTCGTGAATGAAATCACGAATATGGCTTGCTACAATGAAAACAGAAAGCGGCGGAGACAGAAGGCCATCCGCCGCATGGCACCCCACAACGCCGCATGAAGGCTCGGCCGATCATGGGCGAAATCAAAAAGGAGGTTATCTCTATGACGAAACTGGCAAAAAGGCTGATCTGCACGCTGCTCGCGCTGATGCTGTGTTTCTCCTGCACGGCGCTGGCTGCGGAGAAGCAGTCCGAGCTTCCGCTCACCACCAAGGGTGAGAAGCTGGTCATCTACTGCGACTTCAACGCGTCTCAGTCCTCTGTGTACTCCAACCTGAGCGAGCATCCCGTCATCAAGCAGATGATGGAGGAAACCGGCATCACCATCGAGTTCATGCATCCGCCGGTAAACGACGACGGCACCTTCTTCAACACCACCATCGCCTCCGGCGAGTGGCCGGATCTGTACTACACCGATCGCTTCCACACCACCTATCCGGGCGGCGTTGAAGGCGCGATGGACGACGGCATCCTGGTCAACGTCAACGAGCTGGTCGCCGAATATGCCCCGAACTTCCTGAAGATGGTCGAGGAATACGACGAGGGCACCGGCTACATCAAGAACGGCATCTACGGCGACAATGGCGCGATCGTCAAGTTCGGCTCCATGTTCCTGGCTCCGTACGTCAACGCCCGCGTGCACTACGGCCCGGTCGCCCGCGAGGACCTGCTCAAGAAGTACGGCCTCGAGGCTCCCGTGACGCTGGACGAGTACACCAACGTGCTGCGCACCTTCAAGGAGAACGGCATTGAGGTTCCGCTGGCCCTGTGCAACATCTTCTCCCAGAGCGGCTTCTATAACTCCAACTTCCTGTGCAGCGCCTTCGGCGTGACCTGGAATGACTTCCAGCTGAAGGACGGCAAGGTTGTTTACTCCATGACGCAGCCGGGCTACAAGGAGATGCTCACCTTCCTGAACGGCTGGGCGAACGAAGGCCTCATCGACCGCGACAGCGTCAACCGCTCTCTGGACGATTGCCTCACCGTCTTCCAGAACGGCAAGGCCGGCATGACCGTCTACCACAACTCCAACACCACCACCGCGCTTAAGGTCGGCCAGACCATTGATCCGGATTACGATATCGTCGGCCTGCTCTTCCCGCGCAAGAATGCTGAGGATCAGCTGACCCTCGCCCGCATCGTCTACTCCCTGAACAACTGGTCCTGGCAGATCTCCCAGAGCTGCGAGAATCCGGAGCTGGCTGCCAAGTTCATCGACTACCTGCATGACGACGACACCCGCCTGCTGACCGCCTGGGGCCCGGGCACCGAGGAATGCCCGACCTTCGTCGAGGACGAGAACGGCATGCGTACCTTCACCGACTTCATGTATGAGAACCCGAAGTACGACTTCACCACCGCCCGTCAGCTCTACACCCTCAATACCTTCCAGGTGCAGTATGACGACATGATGGAGCGTCAGCAGTACTATCTGCCGCAGCAGCTGGCCAACTGGGAGTCCTGGGTGACCCGCAACTCCGACGCGGATAAGATCCCGTCCCTCGTGACCATGAACATCGACGAGTCCCGCGAGTACTCCGATATCATGAGCAAGGTCAACAACTACGTCGAGGAGCAGGTCTACGCCTTCATCTTCGGCGGCGCTTCGCTGGATGATTTCGACGCCTTCGTCGCGCAGATCGAGAACCTGGGCATCAACCGCGCCTGTGAGATCAAGCAGGCTGCGTATGACCGCTACGCCGCCCGTTCCGCGAAGTAATCACGCTTCCACGCACAGGGAGAGGGATTTCCCTCTCCCTGTCCTCTTTTCGTGAACAAGCAACAACGCATCGGCATATCCGACCGTCAGGAGATGATATCGTATGGCACAGCGAACGCTGAAGAAACGCAAGCCCTGGTATACCCTGCTCTGGCAGAACATCGTCAAATATCCACAGCTCTATCTGATGGCGCTCCCTGTGCTGCTGTGGTACATCATCTTTCAGTATGGGCCTATGTACGGCCTGATTATCGCCTTCCAGCGGTATATCCCCTCCAAGCCGATTCTCAAGAACCAGTTTGTCGGCATGAAGAACTTCATGGACTTCCTCGCCGACCCGTATTTTATCCGCGTTCTGCGCAATACCCTTGTCATCAACTTCTATCTGCTGATCTTCGCCTTCCCGGCGGCGATCCTCTTCGCGCTGCTGCTCAACGAGCTGCGCACGCCGCGGCTGAAGAAGCTGACGCAGACCGTCACCTACATGCCGCACTTCATCTCCGCGATGGTCATCTGCGGCCTCGCCGTGGATTTCTTCAAGGCGGACGGCATGCTGACCTCCATCCTTGTGAGCGCGCTCGGGGTGGAGAAGACCAACCTGCTGAGCATCAAAGAATACTTCCGCCCGATCTATGTCGCCATGCAGATCTGGCAGGAGACGGGCTGGGATTCCATCATCTTCGTCGCCGCGCTGGCGGGCATCGACCCCACGCTCTATGAGGCCGCCGTCATGGACGGCGCGGGCCGCTTCCGCCGGATATGGAATATCACGCTTCCGTCCATCATGCCCACCATCATCATCCTGCTGATCCTGCGCATCGGCAACATGATGACCCTTGGCTGGGAGAAGATCGTTCTTCTGTACAACCAGATGACGTACGAGACCGCGGACGTCATCTCCACCTATGTCTACCGCCGCGGCCTGATCCAGTTTGACTACAGCTTCTCGGCTGCCGTAGGCTTCTTCAACTCTATCGTCAATTTCCTGCTGCTGATCACCGCCAATGCGCTCAGCCGCAAGGTGAACGAAACCAGTCTGTGGTAAAGGAGGGAAGAGGCATGAGCAGAAAGAATAAGAACCATATCGATACCAATACGCCGGCGGGCAAGGTGTTTGACATCTTCAACGTCATCCTCATGGTGGTGCTGGTCTTTGTCACGCTGTATCCGCTGTACTATGTCATCATGTGCTCCGTCTCCGACCCGAAGCTGCTGCTGGCGCACGAAGGTCCGCTGGCATGGTGGCTGGGCGAATTCACGCTCGAGGGCTACGAGCTGGCGCTCAATAATCCGAATATCCTGGTCGGCTTCGGCAATACGATGTTCAACCTCATCGTCGGCACGGTGATGAATATGACGCTCAGCGTGCTTGCCGCCTTTGTCCTGACCCGTAAATACTTCTATCTCCGCAATGTGATGATGAAGATGATGATCTTCACCATGTTCTTCTCCGGCGGTCTGATCCCGCTGTTCTTCGTCATCAAGCATGTGGGCATCTACAATACGCGCTGGGCGAACTTCATTCCGTACCTCATCAGCACGTACAATGTCATCATCATGCGCTCCTTCTTCGTGTCTCTGCCCGAGTCTCTGGAGGAGGCCGCGCTCATCGACGGCGCGAGCGATTCGCAGATTCTCTGGCATGTGGTGCTGCCGCTGTCCAAGCCTGTGCTGGCTGTCATCGCCCTGTATTATGCCGTCGGCCACTGGAATTCGTGGTTCCCGTCCATGGTGTTCATCCGCAACACCAAGCTGTACACGCTGCAGTACGTGCTGCGCGGCATCCTGATCACCAACAACATGTCGGTGTCCTCCGGCGACAACGTGCTCAGCGTGCAGGAAATCTCCTTCGCGAGCGAGCTGGTCAAGTACTGCACCATCGTTGTCTCCACGCTGCCGATCATGTGCGTGTACCCGTTCCTGACCAAGTACTTTGAGAAGGGCGTCATGATCGGCGCCGTGAAGGGATAACCCAGGAGGAATGCAAGATGGATCAAGACATCCGCGCAAGGCTCGAAGCATGGATCGACGCGCATTTTGACGAGCTTCTCTCCGACATCAGCGAGCTGGTCGCCATCCCCAGCGTCGCCGGCACGGGCGATGCGCAGGCCCCCTATGGCGAGGGCTGCCGTCGTGCGCTCGACGCCGCGCTCGCCATGGCGCAGCGCTATGGCTTTGACACCTCCAATTACGAAAACCACTGCGGCAGCATCACGCTCCGCCCCGGCAAGGAGGCACAGGATGAGATCGCCTTCTGGGGCCATCTGGACGTCGTGCCGCCGGGGGAGGGCTGGCTGATTACCCCGCCGTATGCGCCCGTCATCCGCGACGGCTATCTGGTCGGCCGCGGCTCGGACGACAACAAGGGTCCTGCGGTCGGCGTGATGTATCTGCTGCGCGCCTTTGAGGAGCTCGGCATCAAAACCCATCACGGCCTTCGTCTGTTCCTCGGCTGCGATGAGGAGGCCGGCATGAAGGACGTCGCCTACTACGCCGACAACTATCCCGCCTCCGGGCTGGTCATCATCCCGGACTGCGGCTTCCCCGTCTGCTACGGCGAGAAGGGCATCATCACCGCAGATATCGTGACTGACGCGCCGATGGATACCGTCCTTGCCGCGAAGAACGGCATGGCCAGCAACATCGTGCCCGACAGGGCGGAGATCACCCTGCGCGGCGAATGCGCACAGGCTGAATTCGGCGAATACGCCTCCGCCCATGTGCAGGACGGATGCACGCGCATCGAGGCGAAGGGCCTCTCCCGCCACAGCGCCTTCCCGGAGGGCGGCGTGAACGCCATCCATGAGGCGACCAAGGCGGCGCTTGCAGCCGGTCTGCTCAGCGATCATGACCGCAAAGCGCTGGCCTTCTTCACCCGCATCAACGACGACTACCTCGGCACCGCCCTCGGCGTGAACGGCGAGGACGAGATGAGCGGCTACACCACCTGCACCGGCACGATGACCTCCATGACGGAGGACGGGCGCATGGCGCTGCATCTGAATATCCGCAGCCATATCCTCGCCGATCAGGATAAGCTGATTGCGAATCTGGAGGCGGTCTGCCGGGAGAACGGCTGCACCCTGCAGCATGTGCATGCCAGCAAGGGTAATTACTTCCCGCGCGAGAACCCCGTGGTCGACGCCATGACCGCCGTATTCAACGAGATCAACGGCTGCGACCTCAAGCCCTATGTCATGGGCGGCGGCACCTATGCGCGCAAGCTGCCCAATGCGCTGGGCTTCGGCCTTGGCGCGCTGCCGCGGGAGGCGACGACGCTCTTCGCCCCCGGTCACGGCGGGGCGCATCAGCCGGACGAAGGCCTGCATCTTTCCAACTTCAGGAAGGCGCTGCTGATCTTCGGCATGGGCATTCTGGAGGCGGACAGATCGCTTGCTCAGGCATGAGCCTGATGCGCGGAGCATCCTGACCCATACGGACAGCGCCGAGCGCACAATCAGAATCCACGATAAAGCATCGCCCGGAAATCAGGAGTCTGCCTGATTTCCGGGCTTCTTTGATGAGGCTGAACGGATTTTTCGCAAAGCCATTCTTCAGGCTTACCGTAATCATTGACAATCCGTCGTGAGAGGTTGTACACTCAGAACAGAAGAGAGCGGCAGGGAGAGCGTTATGCCCTGCTGCATAACCGGATTCACAGGAGATGATATTGTGCATACCATTCCCCGTCCCGAATATCCCCGCCCGCAGTTTTTCCGGAATACATGGATGAACCTCAACGGCGTATGGCAGTTTGAGATTGACCACGGCGCGTCCGGTCGTGCGCGCGGCCTCGTTGAAAAGGAGACGCTGAGCAGCGTCATCACCGTCCCCTTCTGCCCGGAGAGTGAGCTTTCCGGCGTCGGGCACAAGGACTTCATGGCGGCCGTCTGGTATCGCCGCACGTTCACCCTGCCTGAGGAGGCCGCCGGTCAGCGCGTGCTGCTGCATTTCGGCGCGGTTGACTACAAATGTGAGGCGTGGGTCAACGGTCAGTCCGTCGGCACGCATGAAGGCGGATACGCCTCCTTCACCTTTGAGATCACCGATGCGCTCGTGCCCGGCGAGAACACGCTCGTCGTCTGCGCGGACGACAACCAGCGCAGCGGGCGGCAGCCCTTCGGCAAGCAGTCAGACCGGTATCATTCCCACGGCTGCAGCTACACCCGCACCACGGGCATCTGGCAGACGGTATGGCTGGAGTGGGTGCCGCAGACCTATATCAGTTCCGTTAAGCTGATCCCCGACGCGCAGAACGGCACGCTCTTTGTGGATGCGGCGATCGACGGCCCCTGCGCCGGGCTCTCCCTGACGGCAAGCGCCTCCTTCGCGGGCGCAGCGCAGGGCAGCGCCTCCTGCCTCACTGACGGCGGGCATGCAAGGCTCATACTCCGCGTGCAGGATAAGCATCTATGGACGGCAGGCCAGCCGGATCTCTACGACCTGACGCTCACGCTCTCCTCTGGCGGCAGGCCGGTCGATACGCTGGATAGCTACTTCGCCCTGCGTACCATTTCCTTCGACGGCAAGAAGTGCCTGATCAACGGCAAGCCGGTCTTCCAGCGCCTGATTCTGGATCAGGGCTTCTATCCGGACGGCATCTACACCGCGCCCAGCGACGAGGCGCTCAGGCGCGATATCGAGCTCTCCCTCGCCATGGGCTTCAACGGCGCGCGCCTGCATCAGAAGGTCTTCGAGCAGCGCTTCCTCTACTGGGCGGATCATCTGGGCTATATCTGCTGGGGTGAGATGCCCAGCTGGGGCATCGACCCGGCGAGGCCGCATACCATGAGCATCTTCCTGCGCGAATGGCTGGAGGTCGTAGAGCGCGATTTCTCCGCGCCGTGCATCGTGGGCTGGTGCCCGTACAACGAGGTCTGGGGCGAAAGCAATGACGGCCTGCGCTCCCTGACCCTGCAGATGACCTACCGCGCGACCAAGGCAGCCGACCCCACCCGTCCTGTAATCGACACCAGCGGCGGCCTGCACGCCGAGACGGACATCTACGACGTGCACGACTATGAGCAGAATGCGGAGATCTTCAGCGAACGATATCAGCCCGGCGCGGAGCTGTACGACCGGCTGGGCGACCGCCAGCATTACGACGGCAAGGCCCCGATGTTCGTCAGCGAGTACGGCGGCATCCGCTGGACGGATGACGAGACGGGCTGGGGCTACGGCGAGGCACCCAAGACGCGCGAGGAATTCATCGCCCGCTATAAGGGGCTGACCGAGGCGCTGCTGGCCAATCCGGAGCATATGGGCCTTTGCTACACGCAGCTCACCGACGTGGAGCAGGAGCAGAACGGCCTGTACACCTATCACCGCGAGGCCAAGTTCCCGCCCGAGGTCATCCGCGCCATTACCGCCCAGAAGGCCGCGATCGAGGAATAAGCCCGCGCTTCATCCTTTTGCCGCACATGACATCACAGACGCCCATCCATAAGGAGGTCATCATCATGAGAAAAAACTTCGGCGCAAAGCCCATTACCTATCCCCAGCCGGTATTCATTATCGCGACCTATGACGAAGACGGCGTGCCCGACGCCATGAACGCCGCATGGGGCGGGATCAGCGAGGCAAACGAGCTCTCCATGTGCATCAGCGAGGATCACAAGACGACAAAGAACGTACTTGCGCGCAGGGCTTTCACCGTCAGCATGGCGACGGCGCAGTATGTGGCTGAGTGCGATTATGTGGGCATCGTCTCCGGCAATAAGACGCCGGATAAGCTCGCCCGCTGCGGCTTCACCGTCACAAAGAGTGAATTCGTCGACGCGCCGCTGATCGACCAGCTGCCCATGGCGGTTGAGTGCAGACTGATCAGCTATGACCCGGAGAGCTGCCGCATGGTCGGCGAGATCGTCAACGTCAGCGCGGATGAGAGCGTGCTCACCGACGGGAAGATCGATCCGATGAAGCTGCGCCCGATCATCTTCGATCCCATGAACAGCGCCTACCACGTCATCGGCGAGAAGGTCGGTCAGGCCTTCCGCGACGGTCTGAAGCTGAAATAAACGGATTGTCAGGCTGTCGCATGCTCACCTTCTGCTGCTGATCTGCATGTATTGCTTATACAGCGCTGCAAATCGCCCGGAGCAGGACAGATGCCACGGCTTTCGTTTTCCGCAGAAATGCAGGATCGCAGTGTTGCGCATTACCCAGTTCATGTCTTTTTCACCGGCGCTGGCAATGCAGTATTCCCTGTATTTACCGGCATGGTAATTCCAGAGCGACTCATCCAGCGGCATAATCCGATCCCCGTACAGCCCATTGAGAATATCCTGATCCGGCAGCACTAACAGCTGCCGGTTCTTTTTTACATATGCAAACACATCCTCCGCCAGTACGGCCTCTCTGATTGCACGCAGATTCATCAGAAGCATGCCGGAATTATAGTACCCTTCCGTTTCATATGCAGACAATCTGATATGGTTAATCGGCTTGGAGATGTTGACAATCCCCTTATGGATACAGGCAGCATAGAGAAAACCGCCCATCTCCGTCTCATACAAAGGACGGATCGGATTGATCACCAGTATATCCGGGTCAAGATACAGAATCCGATCCATATCCTCAGGCAGGTACTGAGCCGCCAGAAGCCGGTAATACATCGCCCGGGAGTAATATCTCAGCGTCGGTGCATCCTCAAAGAGCCTTTCATCCACTCTGATCAGATACAGGCGGCTTCCCGCGTCCTCCAGCAGACGTGCTGTATCGGCAGTATTGTCCGCGTCCAGATCATCCGACGCCAGATACACATCGAAGCATTCTCCCGGGTTATTGATCAGCAGAGAAGTAAGCAGTACCTTCAGCGGAAGCAGATAATTCCTGTCAAGCGTAACCAGTATATTCACACACATTCTCCTCGAATATCCATATTCACCGCTGTCATGATACAAACAAGCCTCAACCCCGCAGGCATAAACAGCAGCAATACCATCGGAAGAAGCCTTTGTTTTTCTGGCACAGCGATACCTATGGATGATTATATCAAGGCCGAAGAACGTCCTTCAATACATACCGCAGCAGAGTCAATCCCGCCATTCGTCAGCCATATCCCCCTCAGCAAAGGATGATGCGCATCAGAAGAATGATCAAAACAGGACGCATGCCATCACAGGCATGCATCCTCTGCATATGCGTATCAGCCCACGGAGAAGTAATGCGGCAGGATCAGGAAGTTCTGCCCATTGCTGCCCGGCAGCGGAATGAAATGGGACTCGGGATCGACGTCCAGCCATCCCTGTATCGCCTTGGATTCCCTCGTCGGGTCGCGGAGGATGTTGGTCATCTGCTTCGGCTCTTCGAAGTAGCTGAAGAGCACGTCCTCATGCAGCGCGATGGACTGGTACTTATCCCCCTGCAGCAGCCCCTCCTCCACAATAGCGACATGATGATAGACATAGCGGAACATCGTCTCATGCTTCAGGTATGCGATGCGCCCGCGCCGATGCTCCGGCGGCGTCTTCCGTCTCCAATCCTCCTCGCCCTGCGGCACATTGTGCCAGTAGATATGGTGCATCTGCACCCAGCGGCAGGTCTCCTCCTTCTGCGGCCAGAGATCAAGCAGCGGAGCCAGCGGCGCCATCATCTCCTCCGGGGAAAAGCATTCGCCCAGCGGCTCATAATAGAGGAAGAGCTGACGCCCGAAGTAATACAGCCCCGCGGTCATCATCCTCCCGGCCTCAATCCACTCCAGCGCATTGCGCTCGCAGCGCGCAAGCGCCTCCTGCAGCTGCCCCTCATTGCATTCCCTCAGCCTTGCCCGGTAATGGCACCGGTACACAGCGCGATCCGTCATTGGTCATCCCTCCAGTCATCTGTAAGGATTCTGCGCGCCAGCCCTCCGCTCCTCCTCCGGCACACAAATCCCTCCGCCGGGCGTACGCAGCGCACGCAGATAAAACCGGGCTGATCGCTCAGCCCGGCATGCTGTATCTGAATGTTATTTTGCCAGAATAGCGTCGATCGCGGCGAGCTCTTCTGCGGTGAAGGGCGCGGCGTCCAGCGCCTTCACGTTCTCGATAATCTGCTCCGGGCGGCTCGCGCCGATGAGCGCGGAGGTGACGACCGGGTCGCGCAGCACCCATGCCAGCGCCATCTGGGAGAGCGCCTGTCCGCGCTGCTTCGCAATTCCGCTGAGCGCGCGCACCTTCTCAATCTTCTCCGCCGTGATGGCGTCGGGCTTCAGGTAGCGCGGGTCGTGCGCCGCGCGGGAGTCCGCCGGGATGCCGTTGATGTATCGGTTGGTCAGCAGCCCGTTCTGCAGCGGGGCGAAGCAGATGCAGCCCACGCCGTTCTCGCGCAGCACGTCGGTCAGGCCGTCCTCGATCCAACGGTTGAACATCGAGTAGCTCGGCTGGTGGATCAGGCAGGGCGTGCCCAGCTCGCGCAGGGTCTTGATGGCGACGGCCGCCTGCTCCGGGCGGTAGTTGGAGATGCCGACGTAGAGTGCCTTGCCGCTGCGCACGATCTGATCCAGCGCGCCCATCGTCTCCTCGATCGGGGTGTCCGGGTCGGGACGATGATGATAGAAGATATCCACATAATCCACATTCATGCGCTTGAGGCTCTGGTCGATGCTGGCGATCAGGTACTTGCGGCTGCCGTGGTCGCCGTACGGGCCCTTCCACATGTCGTAGCCGGCCTTGCTGGAGATGATCAGCTCGTCGCGGTGCGGCTTCCAGTCGCGCAGCATGTGCACGCCGAAGTTGCGCTCCGCCTCGCCGTAGGGCGGGCCGTAGTTGTTCGCGAGGTCAAAGTGGGTGATGCCGTTGTCAAAGGCGGTGCGCAGCAGGGACTGCTGCACGCCGAACGGCGTGATATTGCCGAAATTATGCCACAGGCCCAGCGAGATCGCCGGGAGCATGACGCCGCTCTTTCCGCAGCGGCGGTAGGGCATGGAGTCGTAACGGGTCTCAGCGGGAATATAAGTCATGTCGCGCCCTCCTGTCTGTAGAGTGATACAGATTGCTGATTCCAGTATAGGGGATACCAAAACGGGCATTCAAGGTGAATGCGCCCGCGAATCGTGCAGAATCGGCTATTTGAGGCTGCGCAGCGCGGCGAGCACAGCATCCGTCTTCTCCCGGGAGATGAGGAAGCAGGCGCAGCCGTCGCGCACGACGAGATCGAACTGCCCGTCGTACTGCGCGAAGGCGATCTGCCAGCGCTGTCCGTTGGTGAAGGTGTATTCGATCAGGATGCGCGCCTCGCCGATTGCGTCCGGCTGAGGAACATAGCGCTCGATCAGCAGGCCGATCATCTGCTGATACACGGGCACAAACGCCTCGCGCGAAGCAGAAACGCCGTCAATCAGATAGATGTCCTCCGCCGGATTGACGGATACGGCGATCGTCTCCTCCTGCGTTCTGACGGTGATTCCGCTCACCTGATTGAGCATCACAAGGCCGGGCAGCTGCTCCGCGAGATAAGGGACGCTGACAGCGTCTAGGAAGGCGAGGCTCGCTGCATCCAGCGTATAGACATTCGGGTCGCCTCCGATGCGCAGGGTGCAGGTCTCCCCGGTCTGCCCGATGGTCAGCGTCGTCGTGCTCCGGTCGCACAGGGTCAGCACGGCAAGCACCGCATCGTCCTTCCAATTGGCTGCGTCGTTGCCAACCGCCGCGACGCCCGTGATGCGGATCGCTTCCAGCGCCAGATAGACCTCCGCCGCGCGCTCTGCATTCGCCGGGTAGCGGATGGGGCTGGTCATCTGCACCTTGGTATTGAAGGGGTTTTCTTTTGTGACGCGCTCCAGCGTCAGCAGCTGCTGACCGGGGAGCTCGATGGAGGCAGAGAGCAGCGTGTTCGCGGTATACCGCTGCGTCAGCTCCGGCAGCGCATAGAGCGCCTGCCTGCCGCCCAGCAGCGTCGCTGCCAGCGCATGATTGACGACATAGACGTCTTTGCCGCCCTCCGCTGCGGCATACCATCCCTCGCCCGTGGGCACAGCGTCGCCCAGAAGGAGGACAAAGGTCTGTCCGCTTTCGTAGCGATAGACGGCGCGCAGAGCGTCCCCCCCGATACCATAATCCGCAGGATTGCCCTGCAGCGTCTGCCGGGCGATGATCGAGGCGCCTGTCTGCAGCAGCTCTGCTGCCGCGCGCTGGTCAAGCGGCGTCTCCTCTCCCTCGATGCCAAGCGCACCATCCTGCTCAAGCACAGTATAGGCTGTGCCGCCCTGCTCAAGCGTAATGGCCGCTACGCTGCCCGCACCGTCCGGCACGAGCTGCGTGAAGCTCGATGCCCTGCTGTGTTCCTCCTGTACCGGCGCATCCTTCGCCGCATAGACGGCGCAGCAGGCAAAGAACAGGGCGCAGCACATCAGCGCCGCCAGCATGGGCGGGAATCGTTTGGGAGGCTGCCTGAGCGCCTTTGCAGACTCCAGCGTCATGGGAGATCCGCTCACTTCATTCGCCTCCTGATCAAAACAATCACACCCATTGCCGCCGCGAGCAGAGGAAGCAGCAGCGTTGTCAGCAGCACCTGCAGGCTCTCCTGACGGGAGAGCGCCGGCATGGAGGTATCCGTCAGCGAGCGGACAGGGATGGAGGACCCCGCGTCGCGCTGGGCCAGATAGCGGATGACACTCATGCTCATATCCAGATTGTAGGTGGAGGAGAGGAGGCTGTTGTCCAGCAGCGTATACAGGCTGCCCATCAGCACCACACGCATCTGCGCGCCCGTCTCCTCGTTCTCGTGCGTCACCAGCATGGCGAGCTGCTGCATGCCCGTGGGCATATCCTCCGTACGCGCGATAGACGGGCTGTCGATCGGGCAGACATACGCCCTGTCGGACGTGGTCAGCAGCGCCTCATAGCTGTAGCCGGAGAGCGGCATGCCCGGCCCAGTCACGGCGCGCGCACCGGGCAGGATGACGCGCTGCCCGTCGGCCATCCCCGCCAGCGCCTCGCTCTCCCGCGCCGGCGCGGGCATCAGATAGAGCGGCGAATTCATCCACCAGCCGCTCATCCTCTCGTCCTCCACGACGATGCCGGGCGTAAACTCCAGAGAGAACCGCTGCGCAATCTCTGCTGTATGCGGCATGGCGGTCAGGTCAAGGCTGGCGTCCAGCGCCAGCAGCAGGCGGCCGCCAGCGTCCAGATGCCGCCGGAGTGCGTCGGCTTCCTCCTGCGTCAGGTCTCTTGCCGGGGAGAGCATCAGCAGGATATCATCCTCCTCAGGCTGCTGATGCGCAATCGCCAGCTCGCCCACGACGAAATTCTCGCTCTGCAGCCGGCTGACCAGCTGGCTGCAGGCGCTCATCCCTGCCTCGTCATGACCGGTAAGGAACCAGACTCTCTGCTCTTCCCCGCCGGTCACGACCCGGATTGCCCCGGTGATCTTCTGCTCTGCCAGAAATCCCGTCAGCGCATAGCTGCCTTCCGCCGTCATGCGGTAGGTATACAGATCCTGCGCGGCGATAACCGTATGGCGCGATTCGTCCGCATTGGTCACGATCACGGAGCCCTCCGCAATGCTTTTGCCGGACTGCGCAAAGCTGCGGATCCTACCCGGTTCGGCAACAGGATCAATTGTCCCCACTGCAACCGGGCCAAGCCGTGCATAGCTGCCGGCGATGGTCTCCAGCATCTGCCGCAGGCTGGTTTCTGTCTCCGCCCGGAAGACGGTGTACAGATGCACGGTCTCCGTCAGCCCTTCGAGGGTATCTAGCGTCCCCTCGCTCAGATTGGTCAGCGCGTCCGGCGTCAGATCCCAGACGACGTTTCCTCTGTTCTCCAGCAGCAGGAGACCGCCGCAGACGAGCAGCGCGCACAGCGCCATCACAAGCCCGCGCCAGAGCGGCGCACAAAACAGCCGCCTCATATCATCGCCTCCTTTGGCTGCGCTGCGCCAGCACGAAGCCGGCGGCAAGCAGCACCACCGTGGTGAACGCAATGAAGTATGCGATATCCGCAGGGTGAATCACGCCGCCCGCGATCTGCGCATAGCGCTGATTGAGCGCGATGCAGCCGAGCAGCTGCGGCAGGAACGGCAGCTGAGGCGCGGTCAGCGAGGCGGAGGACATCTCCGCCAGCTGCAGGAGCATATTGACCGCCAGCGTCAGCACGGCGGCCGTGATCTGATTCTCCGTCAGCGCGCTCATCAGGATGCCGACGGCAATCGTCGCCCCGCCCAGCAGCAGGAAGGCCAGATAATGCGCGGCGACGGCGCCCGCATGCAGCGGCACGCGCTGCGCAAGGATGAATAGATACAGCCCCGTCCCGGCCAGCGAGGCCGCCAGCACGCCCAGCGCGGCAAGAAACTTGCCCGCCACGACGGCGGAAAGCGGCGTCGGGCTGGAGAGATAGAGCAGGTCGGTCTTCTGCCGCCGCTCCTCGCTGAACAGGCGCATCGTCAGCAGCGGCGAAATGAGCATGAACAGATAGCTCAGATTGCCGAACAGCGCGCTCAGATCCGCCGAGGCGGCGAGCACATTATAGAGAAAGAAGAACGCTGCGCCCAGCAGCCAGAAGATCGCGATGAACACATACCCTACCGGCGTACAGAAATAGGCGCGCCATTCGCGGCGGATGATACCGGGCATGCTTCAGCCTCCTTCCTGCATGAGCTTCATGAACAGTTCTTCGAGCTCTGCCTCCACCGGGCAGAGCATGCGCAGCCGCACGCCTGCGGCGAAGAGCGCCGGCGGGATCTGCTCCGCGATATCCTGCTGCGCATGTACCAGCAGATCCTCCCAGCCGCTCTCTCGCGCGGGGAGCTGCGTCACCTGCGTGACGCCGTCTATGGCGAGGAGCGCACGGGATGCGCCTTCCCCCTGCACGCGGACGCGGACGCGGTATTCGTCCGGGCGATGCTGCGCGGCGATCTCCTCCATCGTGCCGCAGGCGGCCATTTCGCCCCGGCGCAGGATGACCAGAGAGGTGCATACATCCTCAATCTCCGAGAGGATATGGCTGGAGAGGATGACCGCATGCTCGCGCCCGAGATCCCGGATGAGTCCGCGGATGGAGACGATCTGCTCCGGGTCAAGGCCGGAGGTCGGCTCGTCCAGCACAATCAGGGAAGGATTGCCCACAAGCGCCTGCGCCAGACCGACGCGCTGCTTGTAGCCCTTGGAGAGGCTGCGCGTGGGTGTGTTCATGCGGTCGGCCACGTCCGTCATCTCGCACAGCTGGCGGATATGCGATGCGCGCCTGTGCGGGCGGATGCGCCGCAGGCTGCAGATGTATTCCAGCTGCTCGCGCACGGTCAGCTCCGGATAGAGCGGCGGCGTCTCGGGCATGAAGCCCACCTCGCTCCGATAGGCGCTGCCTAGCTGCCGTATGTCCTCCCCGTTCCACAGGATCCGGCCGGACGTCGGCGCAAGATAACCGGCGATGATATTCATGGCGGTGGATTTTCCGGCGCCGTTTGTGCCCAGCAGACCCACGATCTGCCCGGTATTCACCGAACAGGTCAGCCCCTTGAGCGCCTGATGCTGGTGATAAGCCTTGGTGATTCCTTCGAGCTTGAGCATGGCAGAGGATCCTTTCCTGCATGGTTTAGCGTCAATAGAAGACCAAAAGCCGGCCGCG
>JAGBAV010000145.1 GCA_017938795.1 Clostridia bacterium | reverse complement strand
GGGCCTCGCTTGGGCGAAGGACATCTGGGCGAACTACGGCTATCAGCAGCCGGCCGACGGCTCCTGGGATTACTTCAAGGATGCCTGGAAGCAGGGCTTCTGCGGCTTCTATATGTACCAGACCTACGGCGGCTTCAACGACAACTCCGAGATGGCCGATATGGCTGACGAGTGGGGCTGCGTTGCGTTCCCGGTGGGCCCGAAGGGCGAGACCTACGTGAACATCACCTCCGACAACATCACCGTCATCCCGAACGTGTATGACGACGAGACCGTCGGCAAGCTGGCCTACATCTACGATCTGTGGTCCAACGCGACCCCGGGCTACGACGACGAGTATGCCTGGATCGGCAACAAGTACGACTACACCGATGACCGCGCTGTTGACGAGACCTATGCGATGCTCCGCGAGGGCGAGCACTGCGTCTCCAACGCCTGTCTGTACGTTGGCTCCGTGAACGACGTCCTGGGCAGCCCGCTGCTCTGGCAGCTCGGCGGTGCCGCTCCGCAGGAGCTGGTCGAGGCTGCGACCCCGGCTTGGCAGGCCCTGTGCGACACCTTCAACGGCAAGTAATTGCTCGAAGGACAGGATTTGACAGATGATACAACCGGCCGCTGCGCGAGAGCGCAGCGGCCTTCTTTATGCGCCGGATCATGCAATTGCGCATTGGCTTTGCGCTGTGCATGATGTATAATGTGCTTATCAAAGATTACTGACGAAGGGATGATCCGCCTTGAGAAAGCTCCTGTGTCTGCTGCTCCTGTGTCTCTTTTGTATCCCCTGCCCCGCTCTGTGTGAGGAGGATTCCGTGATGTACGCTTCCGATTTTTCCGCCGGCACCGACGGCTGGTATGCCCGTTCCATGGGCGGCGCAAGGCTCGCCGTGACCGGCGACGGCGCGCTCGCCATCACCGGCCGCAGCGACAACTGGCACTCCCCCGGGCGTGACTTCGCGCTTGAGCAGGGCGTCAAGTACGCGCTGAGCATGCAGGTGCGCCAGAGCAGCATGCCTCAGGCGGAGTTTATGATCTCCGTCGCGCAGACGGCAAACGGCATGGAGAGCTACGCCAATCTGGGCGCGGCCACCGCCCCCTCCGGCGAATGGACGACCGTCACGGGGACCTATACCGCCGGAGCATTTGACAGGTTCGTTCTCTATGCGGAGACGAAGAACGCCCCCATGCTCGACTTTGAGATCCGTGATTTCACAGTGACAGCGGAGTCCATCGAGTATCTCCCGGCCAAGGAAAGCGCAGACAGCGCCCGCGAGCCCATCCCCTCCCTCAAGGAGATCTATGCGGACCGTTACGACTTCGGCACGGCGGTCACCGGGGCCGAGGCCTTCAACAAGAAGCGGATGGACTTCTACGCCAGCCAGTTCAATATCATGACCCCGGGCAACGAGCTCAAGCCCGATTTCACCATCGATATCTTCGGGAGCGCGCAGCTCGCCAAAGAAGACGAGACCGCCGTCGCCGTCAAGTTCGGCGCTGTCAAGCCTCTGCTTGACTACGCGAAGGCCAACGGCATCAAGATCCACGGTCATGTCTTTGTCTGGCATCAGCAGACGCCCGAGGCCTTCTTCCATGAAGGCTACAGCCCGGCAAAGCCGCTCGTCAGCCGCGAGGTGCTTCTGGGCCGTCTGGACAGCTATATCCGCGAGACCTTCGCCTATCTGGAGGAGAACTATCCCGGCGTCGTGGTCTCCTACGATGTCGTCAACGAGGCCATCGACGACAACACAGGCAATCTGCGCGACTCCAAGTGGCTGACGATTGTCGGCGAGGACTACATCGCCCGTGCCTTTGAGATCGCCCGCAGGCATGCCCCCGAGGGCGTCAAGCTCTACTACAACGACTACAACACCGCCGTTCTCGTCAAGCAGGCCGGTATCATCCGCCTGCTCAAGAGCCTCATCCCCGAGGGGAATATCGACGGCTACGGCTTCCAGATGCATCATGATATCGGCTTCCCGTCCGTGATGCAGATCATGGATTCCCTTGCCCGCGTCGCCGATACGGGGCTGCTCCTGCGCGTGAGCGAGCTGGACGTCACCGTGCCGGACAACAGCGAGGAGAGCTTCGAGAAGCAGGCAAAGATGTACGCCGGCATCATGAAGGCGCTGGAGCTGCACAAGGATCAGGTGGTCGCCGTTCAGGTATGGGGCGTCACGGACGACCTGAGCTGGCGCGCGCCGAAGTATCCTCTGCTCTTTGACGCACAGGCACAGCCCAAGCCCGCCTTCCATGCGGTCGCCGACCCGTGGAGCTATTAAGGGAGTGAAGCATATGAAAACCAGCCTCTGCAACCCTAACGCCTGCGCATCGGCAAAGCGGCTGTACGCGCAGCTGCAGGACGTCTTCGGGCAGAAGATTCTCCTTGCTCAGCAGGAATTCCCGGGGCATGGCCGCTATGATCAGGAGATGGAGCATATCCATCGCGTGACGGGCAGCCTGCCGGCCATCCGCGGGCTGGACTTCATGCACGACGACTACGCCGGCGCCGTGCAGCGCGCCAGAGACTGGCATGCCCGCGGCGGGATCGTGAGCATCTGCTGGCATACAGGGCTCGTCGGTCTGGGCTATCAGGAATGCCTTGACGAGAAGCCGGACTTTGGCGCGCTCTTCACAGAGGGCAGCGAGGAGCGCGCGCTCCTCTATCGCCGCTGGGACGACGCTGCGCAGGCGCTCGCCCTTCTCCAGAACGACGATATTCCCGTTCTGTGGCGTCCGTTCCATGAGTTTAACGGCGGATGGTTCTGGTGGGGAAAAGCCGGCAGCGAGGCATTTATCCGCCTCTGGCGCGAAATGTATGCATACTTCACCGATAAGTATGCGCTGAATAACCTGATCTGGGTGCTCGGCTACGCGGATAACGTCGATGCAGCATGGTATCCCGGCGACGCGTACTGCGACATCGCCGGGTCGGATACCTACAAGGCCGTCACCACCCACGCCGCCGCCTTCCGCGATCTGTCTGCGCTCTGCCCGGGCAAGCTGCTGGCCTTCCATGAGTGCGGCACGATGCCGCCTGCCGGGGATTTCTTTGCAGACGGCGCGCCGTGGCTGTGGATGATGCCGTGGCACGGCAAATGGGCCATGGAGGACAACACCCCCGAGGGCCTGCGCAGTATCTACGGCGACAGCCGCACGCTCACCCTTGATGATGTGCGCGCATGGAAATAAGATTCTCATCCAAAGCCCGGCCTGTGCGCCGGGCTTTTCCCTTCCCTGCCGCAGGAAATGTTTGCCGTATGCAGTCTGTGCGTGACAATACGCACGGGATCCGTTATAATGAGAATACCGTAATCCATCCGCAAAGGAGCAAACAACCATGAAACAGCTACTCTGTCTGATCGTATGCCTGCTCACGCTGGCCCTCGCCCTGCCTGCCGCCGCCGAGGAGCCGGGCAATCTCCCGGAGCGCGGCGTTATCCTGCCGATGACGCTTGAGGACGAGAACGCCGGTCTCTATGCCAGCGCCGTGATGGGCGCAACCTCAGAGGTCGCAGAGCTGCCGCTCATCCAGATGGTCTATACCGATGCGGAGGGCATCGAGGCCGTCATCAGCGCCTACAGCGACAAGAACCTCGAGGACGAGACGGTCGCCATGCAGTTCATGCAGGATCTCTCCGCCAACGCCTTCCCGCTTTATATCGTCGCGCTGTTTGAGGAGAGCTACCACGACGCGCTGCTGGACGACGAGGCCGCCTATGCCGAGAAAATCGGCGAGAATACCTTCATCGTCGGCCGCAACGACGGGCATGTCTATGTCGGCATGGAGGTCTACAGCAGCCTCGATTACGCCACGCCTGAGCTGGCGGAGCGCACCGCTGCCGCCGGCGTCCGCGCCAAGGAGCTACTCGACGCCGCGCAGTTTGTGCCCATCGCCGAGCCGGCCAGCGCGCTTGCCAGCGCGTTCCCTGTCTTCTCCGCGCAGGATCTGTACGGCAATACCGTGACCAACGAGATCTTCGCCGGCAAGGATCTGACCGTCGTCAACATCTGGGGCACGTTCTGCGGCCCGTGCATCAATGAGATGCCGGAGCTGGCGGCATGGAGCGCCGAAATGCCGGAGAATGTGCAGATCATCGGTCTGGTCAGCGATCTCTACAGCGCGGACGACGCCGATACGCTTGATACCGCCCTGCAGATCTGCGAGGCGACGGGTGTCACCTTCACCAATATCGTCGCCGAGGATGAATTCTACGCGCTGCTCTCCGAGGTTGTCGGCGTGCCGACCACGCTGTTTGTGGACGGCAGCGGCATGATCGTCGGTGAGCCGGTTGTCGGTGCGAATGTCCCGGCGTACAAGAGCTTTGTGGAGGCGTATATCCATGCGCTGTAAGCCGGAGCGGCTGCTCTTCGCCGCGCGCGCCGTGATCTGCGTGACGGCGGCAGCCTTCATCGTCTATGGCGTCAGCCGCGGCGAGGCCGCCATCGTCCTGAAGAAGGCAGTCAACGTCTGCCTTGAATGCATCGGACTGGGGTGACAGCATGAACATCAAACAATCCATCCGGCGCAAGCTGATCCAGATCGCCGCCTTCGGCCTGTCCAACTGCCATGTCGGCAACTTCGCCGCAAAGGGCGGCGCGAAGCTCTACACCGGCCCATGGAAGCAATTCTGCAACCCCGGCCTCAACTGCTACTCCTGCCCGGCGGCGTCCGTCTCCTGCCCGATCGGCGCGCTGCAGGCCGTGACCGGGTCGATGAAGTTCGATTTCAGCTTTTATGTCGTGGGCTTTCTGCTGGCAGCCGGCGTGCTGCTGGGGCGGTTCATCTGCGGCTTCCTCTGCCCGTTCGGGCTGATTCAGGAGCTGCTTGCGGCGATCCCCCTCCCCCGCAGGAAGCTGCGCCTGCCCCGCTTCGCGAAGTATATCAAGTACGCCGTGCTTCTCATCTTCGTGATCATCCTGCCCGTTGCCGTGACCAACATCGTCGGCATGGGGCAGCCTGCCTTCTGCCAGTATATCTGTCCCTCCGGCACGCTGCTGGGCGGCATCCCGCTGCTGGGCACGCACCCTGAGCTGCAGCAGACCATCGGCCCGCTCTTCGCGCTGAAGATGACCCTGCTGGTCGTCATCCTCGCTGCCTGCGTGCCCGTCTATCGCTTTTTCTGCAAGACCCTCTGCCCGCTTGGCGCAATCTACGGCCTGCTCAACAAGGTCAGCTTCTACCGTCTGACAATCGACGAGAACAAGTGCATCCGCTGCGGCAAGTGCGCGCGCGTCTGCCTGATGGACGTTGACCCCGTGAAGAGCCCGCAGTCCATCGAGTGCATCCGCTGCGGCGCATGCGCAGCTGCCTGCCCGACCGGCGCCATCCGCATCGGCTTCGGCGTCTTCGCCCGCAGGGAGAAAACGACGGACAGCAGCACATCCGGCTGCAGCAGCGCATGCGCCTCCTGCTCAGGATGCCAGCCGAAAACGCCGACCCGAGAATCAGAATCCTGACATCACACAAAGAGCTTCCCGCTCCGGGCATCATCCGGCGGGAAGCTCTTTCTTCATGTTATTCCGTATTACAGCAGCATGCTCAGCGGGAAGACAAGGACAAGCGCGGGCACCATGTCAAAGATCGCTACGGACTTGATCTTCGCCACGCGGAAACCCGTCGCCAGCGTGAGGATTCCGCCCACTGCGGAGAGATTCGCCAGCGCAGCCTGCGGCAGGAGCGCGCCGCAGAGCCTGCCCGTGCCGTATACCGCCAGCAGCACGGCAAACTGCGCAAAGGGCAGCATGCAGATCACCCGCCCCAGCAGCACGGCGAACAACGCCGCCGTAAAGAAATCCAGCACGGATTTGGAGATCAGGATCTCCGCACTGCCGGTCAGGCTCTCCATCAGCGCGCCATACCAGCCAAAGCCGCTGAAGCAGAACAGCGCAGCGACCGTCGCCAGCAGCTCCTGATCCATGCCGTCCGCAGCCCCAGCCGGGCCAAACAGCCTCGACGCAGCGCTGCGCAGCAGCCCCTTCGCCCGGCACTCCAGCATCAGCGCGCCGCCGATGCAGCTGCCAAGGATCACAGCCATAACCACCGCTGCCATATTCTGCGCCTTGATGATGGAATTGACGCCGATCGCCATCGCGCAGTAGCCAAAGACCACCGGCAGCTCATCCTGAAAACGCTGCGGAATCCATTTCTTCATCATACAGCCCAGCAGCCCGCCAAGCAGCGAAGCGGCTGCATTTGCCATCACACCGACCGGCACCATCGATTCCTCCTTTGTCGTACTACAGATCAAAACGCAGCTGTTCGCCGCCGTTCCTCTTCACGCCGCGCTCCGTCACACGATCCTGCGGCGCAGGCCATCCGCAGAGCATCGGCGAGCGCGGGTCATGCGCAGCCCGCCGCTGCGCCAGAATTCCCCCGCTGTGATTGGCGTAGCAGTACAGGCAGCCGTTCATGCAGGTGTCGTACGCGCCGATATCCACGCTCTGCGCGCAGCCGCAGGCCTTGCGCTGGTTCCTGTCCCTTCCGGCATACAGCGGCCGCCCGAGCAGCCGCTCAAACAGCCGGTCGTCCACGCAGCGCGCATGCCCGATCCCATACTGCTGCAGATCAATCTCCTCCGCACAGGTATGGATCGCAATCCCATAACCGTGCGCGATCTCTGACAGACCCGCCGCCAGCGCGTGCATCTCCTCCAGCGTCGGCGGGCGCATCCCCAGCGCAGCCATGCGCTTTCCCGCTGCGCGGTAATCATCCACAAAGCTGATCGTGCATGTTCCCGTACAGGAATGCAGCTGCGCTGCCAGATGCTCAAATGCCCGAAGATGCGCCTCTACGCCCCATCCCTCACAGATCAGAATGGGATCATAGCGCCAGATCATGCGCTCCGGCCCGATCCGCTCCGCCAGCCGGCGGAAAGCGGGAACCAGCACAGCATCCTTGTCCGGCAGATTCGTCTCGATATCGCGCCCATAGCCGTTGAGCGTGAACTGAACAACATACATATACGCATCAAGAGCGGACAGGCGGCTCATCAGCGGCAGCGGATTCTTCGTCCACAGCACCATTCCGTCCACATCCTGCGGCGCGAGGCTCACCCGGCTGACCTGCGCGGGGTTCATCGGGTTGCGCACCAGCGCATAGCCCTCGCGGATCCTGTTCTCCAGCCATTCGGCGTAGTATGTCGGTATATCCGTACGCCGGCTCGCGCTGATGATCATGCCCGTACCCCCTTTTTCTGCCGTATACTTCGACGTTTTTCCCGCTGAGTCCTTTATTCTGCGGCAATGGATCCGCCCTTCCGTCCGGTATATCCATCATGCTTCAGGTCATTTCTGCGCAGCACAAAAAGCCGGACGCAGCTTTGCACTGCGTCCGGCTTTGCTTATGTGATGATAAATCAGCCCTTGATGTACGCCGTCATGCACTTGCCCGCGACGACGCCGCTGGTGAAGGCGGTGCCCAGCGCAGCGCCCTCGTTCTCATAGTACGGGGAGGCATACAGGCTGCCGTTATCCACACCCGCGACATACAGGCCGGGGATAACCTCCTGCTGCGCATTCAGCGCGCGGCAGTAATCGTCGGTCTTCACGCCGCCAAAGGTACCCCAGATGGACGGCATGGACTCCACGACGTAGTACGTATCGCCGGAGAGCGCCTTGAGCAGATACGGCGCCTTGTAGAACTGATCGTCCACGCCGGCCGCGCACTTCTCGTTATACGCAGCGACAGCCTCCTCCAGATGCTCCAGCCCGAAGAACGCGGCGCACTCAGCCAGCGTGCCCTTCACAGCCCAGCCCTCGGAGATGGCCAGCGCCATCGCGTCGTCCATATTGTCCAGCACGGAGCCCTTCAGGGTCGCCTGGCCGACATACCAATCCGCCGGATTGCCGTAGTACTCAAGGATGCCCTTGTCACGCACGGCCTCATACATCTCCTGATCGACGACGGCATAGTAGCGGCCCTCGCGCAGGCTCATCTCGCCGCCCAGAGCCAGCGGGCGGTCGGTCAGGTACTGCTCGTTCATGAAGCGCTCGCCGTTCTGATTGACGATCAGGCCGCCGTAGATCGCAAACTTCTGCGCGCGGGTCGTCGGGGAGAAGGCCTGCATCATGCCGGCCACGTGCACGATCTTGCTGTTCGCGCCGCCAAACTCGTTGCAGCACAGCGCCCAGTTGCGGTCGGCAATGCCGCCGGCCTCAACCACCATATCAAAGCCCTTGCCGTCCGGCAGCGTGGAGCACAGCGGGATGATGTCGATATCGCCGAAGTGCTCGCGCAGGCGGGCGTCGTTGCCGGCATAGCCGCCGGTCGCAACGAGCACAGCCTTCGCATTGTACTGGATGTAAGTGTCATTCTCGGTGTTGCGCGCGATCACGCCGGTGACGGTATCGCCGGTCTTCACAAGGGAGACGCCCTCGCGGTTGACCTCAAAGACGCCGCCGTCCGCCGTGAACTTATCCACCAGCGGCTGGAAGCGCGGCGCGCCGGAAACCTGAACGCCGTCCGCGCCGGTAAAGTTGTGGCGGGCGCGGAAGCCCATGCCGTACGCATCGATCCGCAGACCCATCGGAACGCCATTCTCCACGAAATTACCGACGACCTTGTCGCCCTCAGCGATGCACTTGCGCAGCAGACTGCCGTTGACCGTGCCGTTGGAGAAGCCGTACATGCACTTATACAGCGTCTCAACGCTGACCGTCTCGTTCAGCTCCGCCTGCACGCGGGTATCCGCCAGCGCCGGGCCGCCCGCCAGAGACGCGCTCGCCACGCCGCAGGAGCCGCCCTTCTCCAGCAGGATCGTCTTCACGCCAGCCGCCTGCAGCTCCAGCGCGGCCATGATGCCGGCAGCGCCGCAGCCGATGACAACAGCCTCAGCCTCGACGGTCGAAGCGATCTCGTAGGTCTTGGCCGGAGCCGCCTCCTCAGCGGCAGCCGTCTTGCCGGCGATCACGCCGGAGGCCGCAAGGCCCAGCAGGCTCGCAGCGGAGCCCTTCATGAAATTGCGCCTGGTCACATTGATGCTCATCGTGTTTCATCCTTTCTCTTCCCGGCTCTGGGAGCGCGGGGACATACAGAGTTGATGCAGTTATCTATATTATCCAACATAACCGCTTGATACGGAAGACGAAATGATTTATAATTATATTAGGTTACCCTTATAACAGGACGGTGATATCATGTATATCCAGCAGCTGGAGTCCTTCATCAAGGTCGCGGAATACGGCAGTTTCTCCAAGGCCGCCAATGCCATGTATATTACCCCGAGCGCAGTGATTCAGCAGATCAACAACCTCGAGCGCAGCCTTCGCATCGTCCTCTTCAGCCGTACAAAGCGCGGCGTCACGCTGACGCCCGCGGGAGAGTTTCTCCTGAGCGAGTGCAGGGATCTGATACAGAAGACGCACGCCATCGACAGCGGGCTGGAGCGCTTCCGCACGCAGGAGCAGCGTGTCCTCTGCGTCGGAACAACATTTCTGCACAAGTGCCGCATCTTTCATCCCGTATGGAAGGCCTTCCGCGGAAACCACCCGGAATACACCGTCCGGATGCAGCCGCTTGACAGCCGTCTGCCCGATCTCGTTGAGAGCATACGGGACGGGCAGTCGTGGCAGCGATACATGGATTTTCTGCCCCTGTACAGCTCGCCCCTGATCTGCGCCGTGCCGGATGATCATCCGCTGTCAGACTGTCAGCTGCTGACCCTTGAGGACATGCGCACAGCGACGCTTGTGACCATCACACGTGCGCTGTCCCCTCAGCAGAAGGAGCTGATCCGCATCATGCAGAGCGCAGGCGTCCATGTCGTCGAGGTCAGGAGCTATGACGTTTCCGTCTTCGGCTACTGCCGCAGCAACGGCTATCTGCTGCAGATCCCCGAGGTATGGAAGGATCTGGATCAGGGCATGAAGCCCATTCCATGCCAGTGGGATTTCGCGGTGGACTACGGCTTTTTCTACAGGCGCGACGCCGATGCTCACGTCGGAGAGTTTATCCGCTTCGCAGAAACCTGGCTGAACGCGCACCCGGATATCCTTCATCCGATCACAGCCGGCACCCCATAAGCAGGCACAATGCAAACAGCGCTCAGATCCGCACCGGATCTGAACGCTGTTTCTTTATGCCCGGGCAATAAGAAGGTCCCAGCCCGGTTATTTTTCAAACATGCGCTTCATATACGCCGTCCGCTGTCCGATCATTCTCTGTGAGGTCGGCGCGCTGAACACCGTGTCAAAGCCGTGCATCGTCCCCTCAGACTCATGAAGCTCCGCCTCAATGCCGGCCTTCATCAGCAATTGCGCATAAAGCACGCCGTCGTCATGGAGACAGTCATACTCCGCGACCTCCACATACGCCGGCGGCAGTCCGGCAAAGCTCTCTGCCTCCACCGGGGATTGATACGCGCGGGGCGTCGCAGCCGGATCGGGGTTGATGATCGGCCCGACCTTAGAAGACAGCGTCGAATTCCACATGGGCGTATCCGTATATCTGCGGCAAGATTCGCTGTCTCCGCGCCCATCCAGCCATGGGTATACCAGCAGCTGAAACAGCGGGCGAACCGCAGCGCCGCGATCGCGCGCCATCATGCAGGCGGTGACCGCCAGCGTGCCGCCGGCGCTGTCTCCGCATACGCCAATGCATTCCCTGTCAATATCAAGCTCCTGCGCATGATCATGCACCCAGCACAGCGCAGCGCAGCAATCCTCCTGCGGAACCGGGAAGGGATGCTTCGGCGCCAAACGATAGCGCACATAGATCACCCTGCAGCGCACCCTTTTGGCATAGGTCATCGCCAGCCGGTAATGGCTGTCGTATCCCTCAAAGACAAACCCACCGCCATGGAAATTCACAAGGCAGGGAGCGGGCGACGGGATCCCCTGAGGCGAAATGACATATGCCTCGATCTCCTCACCCCGGTATCCGGGGATCATCAGGGTCTTCACATCAAGCTCCGGATCCTGCCAGAGCAGTTTCGGCGTCTTCATCCCCCACTGTGCCAACAGGACAAAACGCCGGCTCATCGGCGGCGTAAACCGGTCAAACGGGAAAAACTCCCTGCTGATCGGGTATTTCTTTTTGAACATTTTTTCCCCCTGCACCGCGTGTTCGCACCGGATCGTCTGCACAGATACTGTATCCATGCAGGCTTCTGCTCATATTATATCAGGCGGAATACTTGACATCAACACATTTCCCACGCAAACCCATCTCTATACCAAAACTGCGCCTGCCTCAAAGACAGGCGCAAACAGAAATGAACAAAAAAAGATCAGAGCTCTTTTCAAAGCTCTGATCCTGGCGCAGAGTCTGGGATTTGAACCCAGGGTGGGGTATCAGCCCACACACGATTTCCAGTCGTGCGCCTTAGACCACTCAGCCAACTCTGCGTGCTGGCCGCTGCTCAATCAGCGAGACTTATTATACAGCGGCTCAGGGGATTTGTCAAGTCAAAACACAAAATTCTTTTCAAAAAGTTTCCTTCTGCCTGAATTCGCACATCAGAGGTATTCATCCTCTGCGATTTCCGCAAGACGGCGCGTAATACGCATGATACCGTCATCGCGGTTGGTTTTGCAGCCGTTGCACATGACAGCGATCACCAGCTCGCTCTCCGGCTCTACATACAGGTTGCACACGATGCCCTCATCCGTGCCCTGATGGCCATAGACGGTGCGCCCCTCAAAGAGCGTATCCTGCCGGATGGTAAAAAAGGTATACGGCGAATCGGACGTGATGCCCGTGGTTTCCTCGCTCTGCGGCTGGCGCATGGCCAGAACAGCCTCCTCGCTGAGCACCCGCTCCCCCTCCAACGTGCCGTCGCCGGCCAGCACGATGCCAAGGCGGGCAAGGTCGCGCGGGCGGATCTGCAGGCTGCCGACCGTCACGCGGTAGTGTTTATCCGGCATAGCCTCCGGGATGTACTCCTGGCGCAGCATGTAGCTCGGCGCAGCGTACAGGGATCCGTCCTTCTTATATGTTGCGCAGATATACTCCGGCTCCTCAAGCTGGCTGACGGAATACGCAGCGTCAATCCCCAACGGAGCGAAGAGGTATTCGCGCATGAACGACGAGACGTCCTTGCCGGTCACGGACTCGATGATCGCGCCGGTCAGTCCCGCGCCAAAGTTGGAGTAGGTATACTGACTGCCCGGGCGCACATCCTTGAAATTCGACTTCGCCTTGCGCTCGATGTCAATCATATCGCGCAGCAGGCTCGACTTGTAGCTGAAGGAGGAATTCTCATTCAGGCCGGCCGTATGCGACATGAGCATACGCAGGGTGATCGGCGTCTTCATATAGCGCGGATTGCGCACCATATAGCCAAGATACGTGCTGATGTCCTCGTCCGGAGCCAGCAGGCCGTCATCCATCATCTTCATCAGGCCGATGCCCGTGACCAGCTTGGTCACAGAGGCGCAGCGGAAATATGATTTCTCCGTCACCGGCACCTGCGTCGTCTTCTGCTGCACGCCATAATACCGCTCATAGACGATCTCGCCCTCCTTGGCGACGATGAACGCACCGCCGACCGCGCGCGTCCCGCTGAATACCTTATCCACACGCTCATCCATCGTCAGCTCCTCCTTCGCCGCGGCAAACGGCACGGCAAGGATCAGCAGCGCAAACAGGACAGCCAGAACTCTGTACATTATTCAATCCTCCGGATTCATATCGTAATCATATCCATGATAGCACCGGCGCCGGGAGCTTGCAACCCCTTTCCCCTGTCCTTACGCAAAAAGCCGCCGGACGCAGCAGCGCCCGGCAGCCCATATGCAATTGATGATCAGGCGAGGTACTTCTGCAGAGTCGCGCGCACAGCGCCGACGCCGGCGAGCTCCTCGACGAACATCTGCTCGATGCGGTCCGCCAGACCGATCGCGCACAGATCGACGCCGAAGATCACCTCGTTGGCAAGGATCTCGCGCAGCTGGCCCTTATAGGTCTCCGGCTTGCCGGCCTCGATGCCCGCGAGCTTCGCCTGCAGGTCGTCCTTCATCGGGTCGCTGGAGATCTCGATCGGGTTGCCGTCATCGCCCACGCCGAGCAGATAACGCATCCAGCCGGCGATGGCCAGCGGGATGGAGACCAGATCATTCAGATCGCGGCCCTCGGCGACATAGCTCTTGATGGTCTCACCGAAGCGGATGCCGACCTTCTGGGAGGTATCGGTCGCGATACGGCGGGGATCATCCGGCATGAAGACGTTGGGCAGGCGCTCGCCCACAACCTCGTCGATGAACGCCTTCGGGCTGAGGATCTTCGGGTCGACGACGACCGGCAGACCCTCGACATAGCCAAGGCGGGTCACGAGCTTCTTCAGGTCCTCATCCTTCATCTCCTCACAGATGAGGGTGTAGCCCAGCAGGCAGCCATACACAGCCAGCGCGGTATGCAGCGGGTTGAGGCAGGTGGTGACCTTCATGCGCTCGGTGCAGTTGACGGTGTCGCGGTCGGTGAGGTAGACGCCGGCCTTCTCCAGCGGCGGGCGGCCGTTGGGGAAGCGATCCTCCACCACCAGATACTGCGGACGCTCGGCATTG
>JAGBAV010000144.1 GCA_017938795.1 Clostridia bacterium | reverse complement strand
ACCCGGTGATCTGCCTGTACGGGGAGAAGGCTGCGTACGAAGAGGCGGAGCACGCTGCGAAGTTCGCGGAGCTGCTGGGCGAGGTCGTAACCGACTCCACCAAGAAGAACCTTGAGATGCGCGTGGACGCGGAGAACGGCGCGACGGCCGGCAAGTTCGAGCTGGCGAAGCGTGCGAAGGAGCTGAACCTTGACGCCATCCACGACACCGTGCACGAGATGGCCCGCGACGAGGCGCGCCACGGCAAGGCGTTCGAGGGCCTGCTCAAGCGCTACTTCGGTAAATAATCAGATATCATCAAAGGGAGGCGGCCCTTCGGGGCCTCCTCCCCTTTTTTGTCCCGGGGTTCTGCATCCGGAGATCGTGAAGCCCGGCAACGGGGAAGGAAAAGGCGGCATGAGATAAGCGGATGAGCGTCCGTCCCATATTCAGGGCGAAGAACCGGTTTGGTTCTTCGTATTTCTTTACATATCTGACATGTTCATAACATTCGTGGTTTTGATCCGGATAATCTTTTCGGGCATTTTACATTGCGGCGTCATTGGTTTTAACAAGCAGGAGATACAATGAATCCGTCCCCTGAGGAAACAGACAGGAAATGAAAACATGACCGGAAACAACGAAGGAGTGAAGTGGTTATGAAGAGGATTGCTTTGATGCTGGCGATGCTGCTGCTGGTTTGCAGCGCTGCTGCTGCGGAATTCGATGGGAAGAAGATGATCAACGTCATCAGCCGCGAGGATGGCAGCGGCACGCGCGGTGCGTTTGTGGAGCTGACCGGTGTGGAGCAGAAGGTGGATGGCATGAAGATGGATATGACCACCGAAGATGCACAGATCACCAACAGCACAGCGGTCATGCTCGCGGCTGTTGCGGGCGATGACTATGCGATTGGCTATGTGTCCCTGGGCTCTATGAGCGACAGCGTGAAGGCTGTGAAGATTGAGGGCGTGGAAGCGACTGCCGAGAATGTCGCCGCAGGCAGCTACAGGATTGCCCGCCCGTTCTGTATTGCTTATCAGAGCGATAAGCTCTCTGCTCTTGGCAGCGACTTTATCAGGTATGTGATGAGCGCTGAAGGTCAGGCGATTGTTGAGAATAACGGCTATGTGGCGGCCGGTGAAGCTGAGGCGTATGCGGGTACGATGCCGGAAGGCAAGCTGGTCATTGCCGGCAGCAGCTCCGTGTCTCCGGTCATGGAGAAGCTGGCAGAGAGCTATCGGGCCATCAATGCCGGCGCTGAGATTGAAATCCAGACGAGCGATTCCACAACCGGCATGACTGCCGCGATGGATGGCAGCTGCGAGATTGGCATGGCGAGCCGTGCGCTCAAGGAGGCGGAAGCTGCTGTGCTTGACAGTACTGTGATGGCGATGGATGGCATTGCGGTGATCGTTAACCATGCGAATCCGATTGAGGAGCTCAGCGCAGAGCAGATCTGTGCAATCTATACCGGCGAAGTGATGAGCTGGAATGAAATCTGATTGATCCGCAGAAGCCTTCCCCGGAAGGGGAAGGCTTCTGCAATGATAGGCAATGCAGCTGCGAGTACATACGGATAAAGAGGGTTGTCGGTGGAGAAGAGGATGATAAGTCGCCTCAGGGAAAAAGGTATGGAGCTGGTTTTTCTGGCTGCCGCCTGCATATCTATTCTCTGCGTGGCGCTGATTTGTATATTTCTGTTTGCCAATGGCCTGCCTGCGATGAGGGAAATAGGCGTCGCCGGATTCCTGCTGGGCAAGGTGTGGAAACCGGGCGCAGATATTTACGGGATATTCCCGATGATTGCGGGCAGTGTTTATGTGACAGGCTTTGCCCTGCTGATCGGCGTGCCGGTTGCGCTGCTCACAGCGATTTATCTGGCGTATTTCTGTCCTGAAGGGGTATACCGCTTTGTAAAGCCAGCTATTGATCTTATGGCGGGCATACCTTCGGTTGTATATGGTTTCTTTGGCATTGCCGTGCTGGTGCCGGCGGTGCGCTCTGTGGGTGAGGTGTGGAATGCAAGAGGGAACTCCATTCTTACGGCGGCCATTCTGTTGGCGATCATGATCCTGCCGACGATGATCGGCGTAGCCGAGCCGGCCCTCAAAGCGGTGCCGCGAAGCTATTATGAAGGCGCCCTTGCGCTCGGCGCGACGCATGAAAGAAGTGTGTTTGCGGCGGTACTGCCCGCGGCTAAGAGCGGTATCCTTGCGGGAATTGTGCTGGGAATGGGACGCGCCATGGGTGAAACGATGGCTGTGATTATGGTTGCTGGCAATCAGGCGAGGATGCCCAAGGGAATCTGGCAGGGAATCAGGACCCTGACGGGCAATATCGTGCTTGAAATGGGCTATGCGGCCGGGCTGCATAGAGAGGCGCTGATTGCTACAGGCGTGGTGCTCTTTGCGTTTGTCCTGATGATCAACCTCGCATTCTCTGTGCTCAGAAAGGGGGAGCATGCGTGAATGCAAGTATAAGCCTGCGTGGCGGCGGTATGCGTAAGACACTTACGTGTATCACAAAATGTATCCGCTTGTGGGGATATCGGAAGCATATCGGCAGCAGGATGCTCGGCCTGTGCGTGCATGCGGCTGCGGCGCTGACGGTGACGGTTCTGGGATTCCTGGTTGTGTACATCATGGTGCGCGGCATACCCAATCTCAGACCCTCGCTGTTTGCATGGGAGTATACCAGCGATAATCAGTCCATGCTTCCTGCAATGATCAATACATGCACGATGACGGTGATCTCCCTGCTGCTGGCTGTTCCGTTTGGCGTGGGTGCTGCGATCTATCTGCAGGAGTATGCCCGCAGAGGCAGCGCGATCACCAAGGTGACGCAGATCACAACGCAGACGCTTTCGGGAATTCCGTCCATCGTCTATGGCTTGTTTGGCATGCTGATGTTCGGCGGCGCTCTGGGTATGGGATATTCCTTGATTTCCGGCGCACTGACGCTGGCGATGATGATTCTGCCGCTGATCATGCGCACGACACAGGAGGCATTGTCTTCCGTACCGGATCTGTATCGGGAGGGCAGTTACGGTCTGGGTGCGGGGAAGCTGCGGACGGTATTCTCTGTTGTCTTGCCCAGTGCGGCTCCGGGTATACTTTCCGGCGTTATTCTGGCCATTGGACGTATTGCAGGTGAAACGGCAGCGCTGATGTATACCAGCGGTACAGTGGCTAAGATTGCGGGACCCGGCGATTCGGGGGCGACGCTGGCGCTGCATATGTATAAGCAGGCAAGTGAAGGGCTGTATCTGAATGAAGCTTATGCGACCAGCGTGGTGCTGCTGGCAGTCGTGCTGGCCATCAATTTCTGCGCAGACCGTGCGGCAAAGCTGATCACCAAAGGCAGAGGATAAGAGATGGAAAAGAGAAATAAGTTTCAGGTGCGCAATATGAACCTGCATTATGGCAGTTTTCATGCGCTCAAGGGGATCAATCTGGATATTCCGGAGAAGGAGATCACGGCGCTTATCGGCCCGAGCGGATGTGGAAAATCCACGTTTCTGCGCAGTCTGAACAGAATGAATGATCTGGTTGAAGGGTGCCGCGTGAATGGCGATATCCGTCTGGACGGTGAGGATATCTATGGAAAGATCGATGTAACAGATCTTCGCAGACGCGTTGGCATGGTCTTTCAGAAGCCCAATCCGTTCCCGATGAGCATCTATGATAATGTTGCTTATGGTCCGCGAACGCATGGTATCACCAAACGCGTGGAGCTGGACAGCATTGTGGAAAAGAGTCTTCGCGATGCGGCGATCTGGGATGAGGTGAAAGATCGGCTTAAAAAGAGTGCGCTGGGGCTTTCCGGCGGACAGCAGCAGAGGCTTTGTATTGCCCGCGCGTTGGCGGCAAGGCCTGAGGTGCTGCTGATGGATGAGCCGACGAGCGCGCTTGATCCGATATCGGCTTCTCGGATTGAGGATCTGGCGATGGAACTCAAGAAGGAATACACGATCATCATGGTAACGCATAACATGCAGCAGGCGGCGCGCATCAGTGACAGGACGGTGTTTTTCCTTCTGGGTGAAGTGGTTGAGAGCGACGAAACGGAAACAGTTTTTTCCAATCCGGCAGACAAGAGGACAGAAGACTATATCACAGGAAGGTTCGGATAAAACAACATGCGCGATAACTATACAAGGGAATTGAAGCGTGTGCATGATGCGCTCATTGACATGGGGCCATGGTCGAGGCGGCAATCAGCGGTGCGGTTTCCGTGCTTTACAGCTGCGATGATAAGAAGGCAAGGGAGATCATTGCGTTTGATGAAGAGATTGACGCCAAGGAGCGGGAGATCGAAGATCTGTGCATGAAGCTGCTGCTGCGCCAGCAGCCGGTTGCGGGAGATCTCCGCAGGATCTCCGTTGCGCTGAAGATGATCACCGATATGGAGCGTATCGGAGACCATGCTGCTGATATCAGTGAGATTGCCATGATGCTCAAAGAAGCGCCGTGCCCGGAGCAGACGCATTTGCGGGAGATGGCGATACAGACGAGCACGATGCTCATCAGCAGCATTGAATCGTATGTGGAAATGAATATCAGCAAGGCGCAGAAGGTGATTGAGCATGATGATATCGTGGATGACCTCTTCGTATCTGTGAAGCAGGAACTGATTGAACAGATGCGTGCAGACCCTGAGCGGGGAGAGATGGCGGCGGATCTGCTGATGGCGGCAAAGTACTTTGAACGCATCGGCGATCATGCGACCAATATTGCCGAGTGGGTGATCTTTGCGGTGACGGGGAAGCACGCAGATCAGTGATATGCTCAGCGGGATCCTAAAGCGGCGGGCTGCTGTTCCTGCTCGGTTCTGAAGAGGCCTGCTATCGCCGGGGATGCAGCAAACGCGGTGTGTAAAACCCGCTGCGGCGCTTGAAGGCCTGTTTAAGAGGCGATGAGGTAAGCAATCGGATATGAATAAAGGGAGGCGGCCCTTCGGGGCCTCCTCCCTCTTTGTATGCGATTCATCCGATGCTCACAGCAGCTTGGCCCGCATTTCCTCATCCGTCATCAGGCTGAGGTACTTAGGCGCGATGTCGAATACTGTTCTGCAGCCCTTCCCGCCTTCCTTCCAGATGCGATAGGCGGCGCGGGCATAGGCAATGATGACGCTCGCGGTGAACTCCGGGTTGGAGTCCAGCTTCAGGCTGTATTCGATGATGGCGCTGTGCTCGCCCTCCCAGCCGGTACTGCCGCTGCGCAGCACGAAGCCGCCGTGCGGGATGCCGCTGTGCTCCCTGATCAGCTCGTCCTCGCTGATGAAATGCACAGTGGTGTCATAATCGGCGAAGTAGTTGGGCATGGTCTTGATGGCTTTTTCGATCGCAGCGGCGTCTGCGCCGGCCTCGAGCACGACGAAGCATTCGCGCGTGTGCTTCTCGCGGGTGGTCAGGCTGGGGTTCTCGCCGGCGCGCACGGAAGCGAGCGCCTCATCCACCGGGACGGTGTACTGCTTGGCGTTCTTCACGCCGGGGATGCGGCGGATGGCGTCCGAATGCCCCTGGCTGACGCCCTTGCCCCAGAAGGTATAATCGTTGCCGCAGGGCAGCACGGCGTTGGCGTACAGCCTGTTCAGGGAGAACATGCCGGGATCCCAGCCCACGGAGATGATGCCCACCTTGCCGGAGCGCTGCGCGGCTTCATTCACATGGGCAAAATGCTCGGGGATGCGCGCGTGGGTGTCAAAGCTGTCGACGACGTTGAACATGGCGGCGTACTTCGGCGTCTGGGCGGGCAGGTCGGTGGCGCTGCCGCCGCAGAGGATCATGACGTCGATCTCATCCTGCCAGTTCTCAATATCGTCAATATGACGGACAGCCGCGCCGGCAGTCAGGATCCTGACGCTGCCGGGATTGCGGCGGGTAAAGACGGCCTTCAGTTCCATGTCCGGATTCTGGCGGATGGCGCACTCCACGCCGCGCCCCAGATTGCCGTAGCCGATGATACCGATTCGGATGCTCATATGATTTCGTCCCTTTCCGAAGAAGGATTTGTTTGCATAGAAGACATTGTAGCAGAATACTGCCGGAAAATCCAGAAATTTCTGTTCATAGCCCGGCGGATGGAATCACAGAAGCCATTGTTGTTTCTCACCAACTTCGTGTGATATAATAAGAATCATCATTCAGGAGGGCTTCTGCATGCGGGAAACAATTGTTAAGATGCTGCGGAACATTGAACGGCAGCACCATATCCGGATTCTGTATGCTGTGGAATCCGGCAGCCGGGCGTGGGGCTTTGCCTCTGCGGACAGCGACTACGACGTGCGCTATATCTATATCCGCCCGGCGGAGGATTATCTTCGCGTGGATCCGCTGCGCGATACCATTGAGGGACCGCTTGACGATGTGATGGACTTCTCCGGCTGGGATCTGCGCAAAGCTCTGTTCCTGCTGCGCAAGACGAATCCCTCCCTGATGGAATGGGCGCAGTCCCCCATTGTGTACATCACCACGCCGCAGTGGGAGCGGCTTTATGCGCAGTTTGGCGGGTACTTCAGCCCGCTGTCCAATATGCATCACTATATGTCCATGGTGAAGAGCCATTGGCTCAAGTATATTCAGGGCGATCAGGTGAAGCTCAAGCGCTATCTGTATGTGCTGCGTCCGCTGCTTTGCTGCCGCTGGCTGCTGCGCTATGGCACGGTGCCGCCCGTCCCCTTTGACAGGCTGTGTCAGGCCGTGCTGCCGCAGGAGATGGAGGCCGCCGTGCAGGATCTGCTCCGGCGCAAGAAGGCTGCCGGCGAAGCGGAGCTGGCCGACCATATCCCGGAGCTGGACGCCTTCATCCTGCAGGAGATCCCGCAGATCAATCAGGCGATCAGCGCAATGGAATCCGCGGAGCCACCCGGATACGAAGGGCTGAACCGCATGTTCCTGGAGGCGCTGCGCGAAACCCGCTGGGATACATGACGCGCCGGACGGGCGGCGCATAAGCTCTATCTGCGGTAGACGGAAAGCCGCGGGGCGCAGGGTATACTTACAATGAACGACGCAGAAAGAAGGAGGGAATGGCCATGCGCGCAGACAGGAAAGAGATGCAGACATATATGAGCCTTGATCTCTCCTTCGTCTGGCTTCCGTTCCTGTTTCTGGGTATGGCGTCCGTCACGTACCTGATCTCCGGCGATTTCTGGCTCGTGGAGCTTGTCGTGCTGTGGGATTTTCTGGTTGCGCTGGGGCTCGCCGCTGCGTGTGCAGAGAGTTCGATCAAGGCTGCGCTCTTCTTTGCGAAGATGGAGCGCAATGGGATGCTGCAGGAGATCTCCGAGGATTTCAGCGAGGCATTCGTCCTCTTTAGCGATAAGGCGCGTATCGGCGCGAGGTGGTTCTATAAAAAGGGCTACGGCACGCCCGTGCGCTACAGCGATATCGAGAGGGTCTGTATCCGGACGGAGGGGCGCGGGAACAGCGGAGAGCGTCTTTCCATACGCGCTCACATGCGCAGCGGTAAAGACAGAATGCTCCTGATGCTGCCGGAGCGCGCGCCCCGGGAGCATGCGTTTATGATTGTCAGCATGATTGCCGAGAGGGACCTGAGGATACAGATCGGGGATAAGAAAGAAACCGATGAGGCGGAGTGAATGCCCGCCCGATGGGAACAGAGGGGAGCCGCAGGGCTCTCCTTTTTCTTTTGCCCGCCAAACCAAAACCGCCCCGCGTTTCCATGCAGGAAGCGCGGGGTGGCATATCGTTGTGTTACAGGATTCTCTTTTTGCCGTCGTAGATCACCGTGCCGTAGGGCATGATCTCCACGCCGTCCACCTCGGCAGGCTTCTCGCTGGCATTCTGCAGGAAGGTGAAGCGGCCGCGGCGCACAGCGAGCACGCCCTCGGGCAGCTCGCCCGCCCATGCAGGGGTGAGGAGGCCGTCGGTGACGGTCTTATAGAAGGGCTTGTAGAAGCCCTCCTCAAAGCGGGTGGCAAGGTAATAGGCCTTGCCCTTGCCGAAGCTGTTGACGCTGACGGCGGGGCTGCCGATGAAGAAGTCCTCGTTGTAGATCATCAGCGGGGACGCGCCCTCCAGCGCGGCAACCTCGCACAGCACGCTGCCCTGCGCCGAGGCGGGCATGCCCCTGCCCACAGCGATGCAGCGGCGGGTCTCGCCGTCGTACATGCCGTCAATCTCGCAGCGGCGAACGCCGAGCACATCCACAAGACCGTGCGGCGCATCGCCCAGCCAGACGAGGTCAGTCTCGTCCGCCACGCCGCTCCAGTAGGTCATCACCAGCGTGCCGCCCGCCTGCACATAGGCGCGCAGCTTCGCCGCGAAGGCCTCCGGCAGCATGTAGAGCATGGGCGCGATGACCAGCTTGTAGCCGGAGAGATCGCTGTCGCCGTTCACAAAGTCCACGCCGATGCCGAGGCGGGAGAGTGCGTTGTAGTGGCGCATGACCTCCTCCCAGTAGCCAAGGCCGCAGTTGCGCGGGCCCTGAGAGTCCTCCATCGCCCACTTGCTGCTCCAGTCGTGGATGATCGCGGCCTGCTTCTCCTTGTGCTCGCCGGCGACGCTGCTGATCTGCCGGAGGATCTTGCCCAGCTGCGCCGTCTCCACAAAGGTGCGGTTGTCCTCGCGGCAGTCGTGGCTGACGATGGCGCCGTGGAATTTCTCCGAGGAGCCGCGGCTCTGCCTGAACTGGAAGTAGAGCACGCCGTCGCTGCCGTGCGCCACAGCCTGCAGGCCGGAGAAGATATTCATGCCTGGCTTCTTGACCTTGCTCATGGGCTGCCAGTTGGTGAAGCTGGGGGTATTCTCCATCAGCCAGAAGGGCTTGCCCTTCACGGAGTACATCAGGTCATGCATCATCGCGGTATCCAGCGCGACCTCCTCGAGGGTCTGGTCCGGGCGATGCCAGAGGGGATAGGCGTCCCACGAGGCGAGGTCGATCTCGCGCGCCATGTCGAAGTAGTCGATGCCGTCGAAGCGGTTCATCATGTTCACGCAGACCTTCGCATCCGGCACAATCTCGCGGATGCAGTCGCGCTCCCATTTCATGAAGTCCGTCGTCTGGTGGGAGACGAAGCGCTTCCAGTCGAGCTTGAGGCCGTGCAGCTCGTTCTCGCCGTGCGGGCAGGGGCTCTCGACATAGGAGAAGTCCGGATATTCGTGCGACCAGAACTTGGTGTTCCACGCCCTGTTGAGCGCGGCGATGGTGCCGTACTTCTTCTGCAGCCAGCCGCGGAAGGCCTCCTGACACAGCTCGCAGTGGCAGTCGCCGCCGAACTCATTGGAGATATGCCAGAGGATCACGGAGGGGTGACGGCCGAAGCGGCGGGCGAGCAGCTGATCCATCTGCTTCACCTTCTCGCGGTAGACGGGGGAGGTGTAGCAGTGGTTATGCCTGCCGCCGAAGAGCTGCTTGGTGCGGTCTGCGTTCACGCGCAGCACCTCGGGGTACTTGCGCGCCATCCATGCGGGGCGCGCACCGCTGGGCGTGGCGAGGTCAACCTTCACGCCGGCGGCGTGCAGGCGCTCAATGGTCTCCTCCATCCAGTCAAGGTTATACTTTCCCTCTTCGGGCTCCAGCGTGGCCCATGCGAAGATGCCGAGGGAGACGACGCTCACGCCGGCTTTCTTCATCAGCTCGACGTCCTTTTCAAGGATGTCCGGGCGCTCAAGCCACTGGTCGGGGTTATAGTCGGCGCCGTGCCAGAGGATGTCGTGAATCATGGTGATAGGCTCCTTTTGCTGTTGATAAATGTCAGGCTGGGATCCAGCTGCCTTCATCATACAACAGCCAAAGGAAGAAGTAAACACAGAACTTGTGGTGTGAATCTCATTTCTCCGCCCTCTGCGCAGCCCGCTCGCGCATGTAGGCCTCCATCGCCCCGGCTACGCGCTTGGATGCGGCGACAGCCTCCACCACTGTGCGCGCGCCGGCGACGACGTCGCCCCCGGCGAAGATCCCCGGCCGCGTGGTGCGCCCGCAGCCGTCCGTGACGAGCAAGCCGCGCTCGTTGACCTCAAGCCCCTGCGTCGTGGAGACGATCAGGCTGCGCGGCCCCTGACTGACGGCAATGATCACGCTGTCCGCGGGGAGGCTGTCTTCGCTGCCGGGCAGATCGCGCCCCTCCCCGTCGACGCCGATGACCTCCACATCCTTCCTGCCGATCCGCGTGACGCGCACGCCGCAGCGCAGCTGCATGCCCTCGGCGAGCGCCGCGCTGAGCTCCTTCTTCGAGGCGGAGGCAGCCAGACCCCGCGCAAGGCAGGTCACGCTGTCCGTGCCTGCGCGCAGCGCCGTGCGGCAGACGTCCATGGCGGCGTTGCCCGCGCCGACAACGACCACGCATCTGCCCAGATCATAGGCGGCAGGGCTGGCAAGGTAATGGATGGCGTAGTGGACGTGCCCCTGCGTCTCGCCGGGAACGTTCAGCCGTCGCGGCTGCCACACGCCCGTGCCGACGAAGATCGCGTCGTATCCGTCCGCAAGCAGGTCGTCGATGCCGAGCGCGCCGCCTGCGCCGATGCTTGTATTGGGCCGCACGCGGATATCCTTGAGGACGAGATGGCGATAGGCGAAGTCGTCGATCACCTCGCGCGGCAGGCGGAAGTCCGGGATCCCATAGCGCAGCACGCCGCCGATCTGCGCCCGCCGCTCGAAGATTGTGACACCGAATCCCCTGCGCGCCAGCTGCACGGCGATGGTCAGCCCGGCCGGCCCTGCGCCGATGATGGCGGCGTGCATGCCGTTGGGCTGTGCCGGGCCGCGGGTCATCCTGCGGCTGTATGCCGAGGAAATCGCATCCTCGATCTGAGAGAAGCGCACGGGCTTTCCCTTCTTCCCGAGGATGCAGTGCCCCTCGCACTGGCGCTCATGATCGCAGACCTTCGCACAGACGGTTGTCAGCGGGTTGTTCTCAAAGAGAATGCGCCCGGCTTCGTCCTCCTGTCCGTTCAGCGCCATGCGGATGACGTCGGGGATCGGGGTGGAGATCGGGCAGCCCTGACGGCAGCGCGGATTTTTGCAGTTCAGGCATCGCTGCGCCTCGGCGATAACGGCGGCGGGGAGGGCGGTATTCGTGGGCTCGGGCATGCGGGTCATCCTTTCATGAGGCTTGTCCGGCGCAGGATGCCCGGATGCGCACTGAATGATTCGCCGCGCGGATTGACCGCGGGCAGAATTGTTAGCACTCTTCTCCGATGAGTGCTAATTCTGTCTTGACATCCCGATGGAACGGCGATACAATACGGTTGCAGATAAGTTCCGGCAGCATATGCCGGCATCTCCGTATATTATGCTTGATCATCAAGGGAGGCATCACTATATGAATCCGATTACCGGCAATGTATCGATCGACGCGCAGAATATCATGCCCATCATCAAGAAGTGGCTGTACTCTGACAAGGATATCTTCATCCGTGAGGTCGTCTCCAATGCCTGCGACGCCATCACGAAGCTGCGCATGGCGGATTTTGCTGCGGCCGGCGGCTGCAGCGTGCGCGTGGAGGTGGATAAGGCGGCGAAGGAACTGCGCTTCATCGACGACGGCGTGGGCATGACCGAGGAAGAGGTCATGAAGAACATCAATCAGGTTGCGTTCTCCGGCGCAAAGTCCTTCCTTGAGGAATATGCCAAGGAGGGCGACGCCGAGAATTCCGGCATCATCGGCCACTTCGGCCTCGGCTTCTATTCCGTCTTCATGGTGGCGGACAAGGTGAGCATCGACACGCTGTCCTTCCGCGAGGGCGCGCAGAGCGTCCGCTGGGAGAGCGAGGACGGCATGTCCTTCACCATGAGCGAGGGCAGCCGCACCACCCGCGGCACCACGATCACCCTGCACATCTGCGAGGCGGAGGAGGAATTCCTCGACCTGTGGCGCGTGCGCGAGGTGCTCGAACGCTACTGCTCCTTCATGGCTGTGCCGATCTATCTGGACGAGATCAAGGACGAGGAGGCCGTCGTCACCGGCGAGGGCGAGGAGCAGGAGGAAGAAAAGGAGAAGCCGCTGCTCACCCCGATCAACGACACAAAGCCCCTGTACACCAAGGCCCCGTCGGAGTGCACCGACGAGGAATACAAGGAGTTCTACCGCAAGACGTTCCATGAGTTCGAGGATCCGCTCTTCTGGATCCACCTGAATGTGGATTATCCCTTCAAGCTCAAGGGCATCCTCTACTTCCCGCGCCTCAAGGAGCAGTTCGGCGGCATCGAGGGCCAGATCAAGCTCTATTCCGGTCAGGTCTTCGTTGCGGACAACATCAAGGAGGTCATCCCGGAGTTCCTGATGCTGCTCAAGGGCGTGATTGACTGTGCGGACTTCCCGCTGAATGTCTCCCGCTCCTTCCTGCAGAATGACGGCTATGTCCGCCGGATCTCCACGCACATCACCAAGAAGGTCGCCGATAAGCTGACCGGCATGTTCAAGACCGAGCGCGAGACCTACGAGGGCTTCTGGCCGGATATCCATCCCTTCATCAAGTACGGCGCGATGCGCGACGAGAAGTTCGCCGAGCGCATGAAGGGCTGCCTGCTGCTCAGGACGACGGAGGGCAAGTTCCTCACGATCGAGGAATACAAGGAGCGCAACGGCGAAAAGACGCCGGGCAAGGTGATCTACACCTCCGACGCGGCGCGTCAGGATGCGGCGATCCGCCTGTTCACCGAGCGCGGGATTGATGTTGCGGTGCTCGATCAGGCGATCGACGTCAACTTCACCTCCTACATGGAGTACAGCGGCGGGGAGAACGCCGTGAAGTTCTGCCGCGTGGACGCGGAGCTGGACAGCCTGACGGGCGGCGAGGACGGCGAGGCGCTGGACGGTGAGAAGCTGACCGCGCTTGTGCGCGAGGCTGCCGGCAGCGATACGCTGGAGGTGCAGGTCAAGCCGCTGGTCAACGACAGCATCCCGCTGATGCTCATCGAGGACGAGCAGACCCGCCGCTTCAACGACATGGGCCGCATCTACGGCCGCAGCGAGTTCACGATGCCGGCGAAGTACAGCGTCGTGCTCAACAGCCGCAGCGCGACCGTGCGCAAGCTCGCCGCACGCGATAAGGATGAGCGCAGCGTGCTGCTCGCCCGCCAGCTCTACGACCTTGCGCAGCTGTCCCGCCAGCCGCTCGAGGCGGAGCAGATGACGGAGTTCATCCGCCGCTCGATGGAGATCGTGGAGCTCGCTGCGCAGCTGTGAGGCAATCTTCCATCTTGACATCAAACGCGTATCTGCCGTATAATATATGGGTATCCTGATCAGGGTACCCATTTTTATGGAGAGTTGTCCGAGTGGTCGAAGGTGCGGCACTCGAAATGCCGTGAGGGTAAAACCTCCTGGGGTTCGAATCCCTAACTCTCCGCCAACCAAGAAAAGCCCCCCTTGTGGGGGCTTTTCTTGGTTGCATGAAAGAGTCAGGGATGAGAACTAAGGCGGGAGTGAATGAGGCCGCTGTGCGGCCTCAGAGCCGCCTTGACCGACGAGCGTCGAGCGAGGAGAGACGAATCCCTAACTCTCCGCCAAAGAAAAGATCCCCCAGCAAGAGTGATAGAAAGGAAAGAGTTATCCTTCACTTTGCGTTAAGGAAATACCGAACCAGCAAGCCTGGCAAGGCTTGCTGGTTCTTATTCTGCGTGATAGAATGAAAGCGATAAACTTGAATTTGAATGCGTAAGTATTTGAAAAAATAGTTGAGAAATGCGCCATAATTTGAGGTGAGAGGTATGCAGAATATTAGAAGCATACAAATTCATGAAGAAAGCAACGAAGAATTGCTTCCTGGCTTTTCTCAGGATTTCCCATACATTGCTTCCTGTGCGGAACTGGATAAGTACATTGAACCTGCTATACCCTGGCATTGGCACAGAACAGTTGAGTTATTTTACATGGAGAGCGGCACATTGGAATACACCACTCCCAATGGAAAATGGACATTTCCTGCTGGTTCGGGTGGCTTTGTCAATTCCAATGTTCTGCATACTTCCAGAGTTGTTCCCTCTGGCGAAGAGACCATTCAGCTTTTGCATTTGTTTGATTCTGAGCTTCTGGCTGGTATCCCGACAAGCAGAGTTGATGCAAAGTACATCCGACCACTCACTTCTGCAACTGGAATTGAGATGATTGCACTTTCCAACGATGTTCCGCAGCAAGCGGCTCTACTGGAAAAGATTCGCAAGGCTTTTGATTTGGACGAGGGCAGTTGGGGATATGAGTTTACGCTGCGTCACTATCTGACAGAAATATGGCTTGAACTGTTTGAGCTTGTTCGTGGTGATTTGGAAGCAAATTCCAGGATTAACCCTTCTGACGAGAAGATGAAAGCAATGATGCGTTTCATTCATTCTCACTATCAAGAGTCAATCAGCGTGGAAGATATAGCAAGGGAAGCACACATCAGCAAGCGTGTCTGCTTCCGACTGTTCCAAGAGAATTTGCACATGACCCCATTGGAATATATGACGAGCTATCGGCTTCGGAAAGCGTGCCAGCGATTGGTAGACACGAACGAATCAATCACACAAATTGCATACAACTGCGGACTTGGTTCCAGCAGCTACTTCGGAAAGGTCTTTCGTGAGCGTTATGGATGCACTCCTGCCGCTTACCGAAAAAGTTGGCACGATTGTGATAAATACAAGCACAAATAGTATATCGTTTGTGCCTAAACTGCATTATACTATCAGTGAAGGAAATGGAAAGGCCCACTTTCCACTCCTCTTTAATTCTCTGGTGGGGCTGGTGAAAGCCAGTCCCATTTCTTCTTTCTGGAGGTTTCCGTATGTTGCTTACACGATTTACCGCAGAAAATGCCTTGCGTGAAGCCGAAGTTGCCAATCCTGGCCCTTGGGCTGACCATTCTCGCTATGTTGCCCAAGCCTGCGAAAATATCGCATTACGCTGTCCCCATTTGGACGATGATGATGCCTACATTTATGGCATTCTCCATGACATCGGCAGACACGCAGGTGTTACTTCTGAAAAGCACTTGATAGATGGATACCGCTATTGTCTGGAGCGTGGTTGGAAAAAAGCAGCCCAAATCTGCATCTCCCACGCTTTTATGGTGAAGGACATTTCTTCTTCCATCGGTGTTTTTGATATGTCCCAAGAGGACAAAGATTTCATGGAACAGTTTGTGAAGGATGCTGTCTATGATGACTATGACCGTCTTGTTCAGCTTTGTGATGCGTTGGCTCTACCTACTGGTTTTTGCCTTTTGGAAAAGCGTTTTGTAGATGTAGCAATCCGTTATGGCACACATCCCGCAACCATCGACCGATGGAAGGCAGTGTTGGAAATCAAGAACTATTTTGAAGAAATCATGGGTTGCTCTATCTACGACCTTCTGCCAGGAGTGGTGGAAAACAGTTTCGCTAAGGTGGTGGCTCCATGTACATTTTAGGTCAGATTTTTGGTCTTATCGGCACAGTCGTCACCATCGCCACACCCCAGTTCCGCACAAAATTCCAAATTCTGTTCTGCAATGCTTCTGTCAATGCTCTGAATGCACTGAGTTTTGCAATGCTTGGTCAAACAGGTTCGGCGGTTTACCTATGTTTAGTTGCCATTGTGCAAGCCCTTATATCGATGTGGCATGAGAAGAAACAAACTGCGGTGTTGATTTGGGAAACCATCTTGTTTTTCGTTCTGTATGCAGGATTCGGATTCTATGGAATGATTTCTTCCGATGACTTCGTGTGGGCAATCACCATGCATAACTTGTTGCAATTGCTCCCCATCATTGGTGCGGTGATGCTCATGTTCTCTGTCTTTGCCAAAGGCGAGCAAAAAACAAGAGTCTTTTTGCTTCTCAATAGTGCAGCATGGCTCATTTACACAGCAGCGATTGGTTCCACAATCTTTTTTACCAGTGTTGCATCCATCATTTCCACCATTACTGCATTGTGGAAATATCGAAAAACATAAAATCTAGCTAATGTTTGTCAAGCCTAAATTTTGCTCAGTTGTCTGTAAAAAAGGGTGCAAAAAACTAACCCACCAGATTGCGGGCTTAAAAAAATCGTGTATAATGAAAGAGATCTACCGGTAGAGCTCCATCGCTCTT
>JAGBAV010000143.1 GCA_017938795.1 Clostridia bacterium | reverse complement strand
GGCAATACTTGCTCATTTCGATACGGTCCGGAGTGTTGCGCTTATTCTTCATCGTGTTGTAATTACGTTGCTTGCACTCCGTGCAGGCCAGCGTGATCTTCACGCGAACACCAGCAGCAGCCATACAAGACACCTCCTTCTAAATTGCAAATGAAATACACCTGCGAAACATGCTCGCTTATTGTACATCAAGACCCCAGATCTGTCAACCCGTTTTTTTCAATTTTTTTCGATTACTTTTGAAGACCTCTTGTTTTCTCCGTTTTTCTCTTGTTTTTGCGTTTTTTGCAGCAATTTTTCTAAGTATTTTTTGAAAAATCGGCCTTCAGAACCCCTTGTTCAGCCTGTATGTCCGTAAAAAACCGCCCTGCAGAGCCTTCTGCAGAGCGGCGGAAATCTGCTGTCCTTCCGTCCTCGGGAATCAGGCGAAGGATTCGTTGTCCAGCCGGGTCGGTGTATAGTCAAAGAAGACGCGCGATGTGCCCGGCTCAGCTTCAAGGATACGCTGCGTCACGCGCTCAATCAGATCATAAGGAAGGCGCGCCGGATAGAGCATGCCGCTGGTGCGCGTGACAGCGCGCAGCACGATCATCTCCCCGCCCGTGCGCGTCATCGTGCCCGCAAGCACCGGGAAATACTTGTACAGACGCCTGTCAAGCCCCGCCTCGCGGATCTCCTCATCGAAGATCCGCTCCGCCGTGCGCATCATGCTCAGCCTCTCCCGGGATACCTCGCCGACGATCCTGTCTCCGAGCCCCAGCGCAGGGAATGGCTTGCGCTGCGCCAGCTCCTCCGGAAGGCCGAGCAGCAGCGCCGCATCGCGCACCTCGTCCTTAAAGAGCATGCCAATCGGATCAATCACCTCGAGCGTGTAATTATCCTCGTCGCTGTATCGCTTGTGGAGGAAGTCGCTGTAGTTCATTCCCCGGATGAAATACGCCATATCCGGCATGGACGCCGACTGACGCTCCACCTCGTCATAAAGGCAGCGCGCGACGACGCTGTTCTTCTCCTGTCGTTCGGTCTTGTTTGCCAGCGCATCCAGCACAGCGTCAGCCCTGTCCACGCACAGGAGCGGAATGCCCAGCTTTTCAAACAATGCGATAGCATTGTCCTTCTCCTGCTCGCGCAGCAAACCGGTATCCATAAAGACAGCCGTCAGCCTGTCGCCAAACGCCTTATGCGCCAGCAGTGCGGCCACCGTGGAATCCACGCCGCCGCTGACCGCGCACACCGCCCTGCCGCTTCCCTGAGCAGCCTTCTCCAGAACGCCGTTCGCCTGCGCAATCGCAGCCTCTGTCGTCCACCACGGCGTACAGCCGCAGATATCGCGCGCGAAGTTCATGAGCATCGTCGTAGCATCCGGATCATTCCGCTCGATCTCATACTGCACGCCGAACTGCTGCGCACCCGTCTTCTCAAAGGCGATGGTACAGCCGCCGGCGCTTGCGATCATCCGCACATCCGGGGGAAGCATCAGCACCAGTGCCTCCTCAATATAGCGCTCACCGCCGTACAGATTGCGCAGCAGCGCGCTCTCCTCGCAGCAGACAGCGGCCTTCCTCCCGCTCAGCGCAACGCCGGCACACGCGCCGCCCTGCGCTGCAAGCAGCATATGCGACGCATGGCCCAGCGCCAGCACAGGAATGCCCAGCTCAAGAATGCCGGCGTCCATAACGCCCACAGCGCTCTTCGCTTCACCTGCGAGGATAATCCCCTTTGGGGCCACCTCGCGGATCTGCGCAGCGGTCGTCATGCCGCTCATCACGCGCGAATATACACGCTCAACGCGGAGTCTGCGCGCTATCTCCATCGCAAACTCGTTTGAGAAATTCAATACGAGAATCATATCATTCATCCACATACCTCCGAAGCAGGCAGCCATCCATTGCCGCCCTTCAAAGCTGGCGGGACATTTGCACAAACAGCAAACGTCATCCCTACTTGTATCAATTCTCCGTGAACGTCCTGTATTCCTGCATGCTTTTTCTTCATATATCCCGGAGTATCAAAAGACCTCCTCGGATTCTGACTCTGCGCCTGACGTGATGCACATACCATCAGCGCTACCTGTATCCATACAGCATCGCCGCACGCTGACCGATTCTGTGCCGGGGATCGGTGAATACTTGCAGCATGCGCCCCGGAGCGCTGTGCATTCCGAGGTCGTTCTGTTCTGCGGCATGTTATTCTGTGCAGCTTTCCGGCGCACAAAAAAACAGCTGCGGCAACTTTCGTTGTCGCAGCTGCTGTTTGCCTTGTCGTCCATCTGATGGACAACCGCTTGCGGATGAGTCAGCTCTGAGAGAATCAGATCAGCTCGAGAATGACCATCTCGGCGGCGTCGCCGCGGCGCGGGCCCTTCTTGATGATGCGGGTGTAGCCGCCGGCGCAGTTCTTCTCCGCATTGCGGGCCTTGTACTTCGGCGCGATCTCGCGGAAGAGCTTCTCAACACACGGATACTTGACGTCCTTGGTGCGCTCGCGATAAGCGCTCTTGGTCTCGTCATCCTGCTTCGGCTCCTTGACTTCGTACAGATAAGCCATGATGGTACGACGGGCGGCCAGCTTGGTCGCAGAGTCGTTCTGCACGGTCACGGTCACGGTCTGACCCTTATCGTTGTTGAAGGTCTTCTCGACCTGAACATTGTTGTCGCACTCGCGGATCGCGAGGGTGATCAGACGCTCGGCCATAACGCGGACTTCCTTAGCGCGGGCGAGAGTCGTTTCGATGCGGCCATACCACAGAAGGTTGGTCACCTGATTGCGAAGCAGCGCCTTGCGCTGAGCGGCCGTGCGAAGGCCAAGTTTACGCTGAGCCATGATTGTATCCTCCTATAACAGCCCGCCTCCTGCAAATACAGATCTTCACGCGGCGCACAAGGAGCCTGACGATGCCTTTGCCATACGGCAGAGGGGTAAGGCTGCTTGTAAGTCCGCGCCTGTATTTCCCTTAGGCGTGACCTTAGTGGCCCTTTCGGGCAGTTTTTATTGCACGCAGTTGCCTGCGCAGCTTGTGTGTCTTTCGGCAGATGCCGGTTTTACTCGTCATTGGCACGCAGAGCCAGTCCAAGAGCGGCGAGCTTCTGCTCGACCTCTTCAAGAGACTTCTTGCCCAGATTGCGGACCTTCATCATATCCTCCTGATTGCGCTGCACCAGCTCGGCGACGGTGTTGATGCCGGCGCGCTTGAGGCAGTTGTAGGCGCGAACAGAGAGGTCGAGCTCCTCGATGGTCATCTCCAGAACCTTCTCACGCTGATCGTCTTCCTTCTCGTTGAAGCCGATCGTCACGACCTGATCGGTCAGATCCATGAACAGCTTCAGATGGCCGCCAAGGATCTTCGCGGAGGTGCTGATCGCCTCGTCCGGCTGAATGCTGCCATCGGTCCAGACCTCGAGGGTCAGGCGGTCATAGTCGGTCGCCTGACCAACGCGGGTGTTCTCGACGGTGTAATTCACCTTGCGGATGGGCGTAAAGATGGAATCGGTCGGAATCACGCCGATGGGCATGCTCGCCGTCTTGTTGCGGTCCGCGGAGACATAGCCGCGGCCCTTCTCAAGGGTCAGGTGCATGATCATATCGGCATCCTCGTTGAGGGTGGCGATGTGCAGATCGCGATTGATGATCTCGATCTGATCGTCCACCTCCAGCGCGTCCGCAGTCAGCTCGCAGGGGCCCTTGACGTTGATGGAAACGGTCTTCGGGCCGTCGCAATACAGCTTGGCAGAAAGCTCTTTCAGGTTGAGGATGATCTCTGCAACGTCTTCCTTCACGCCGGGAACGGCGGAAAACTCGTGCTGGATGCCCTCAATACGGATGCTGGACACAGCGACGCCCGGCAGAGAGCTCAGCAGCACACGGCGCAGGGAGTTGCCCAGCGTCTGGCCAAAGCCATGCTCAAGCGGCTCGACAACGAACTTGCCGTAGCTGTCGCCGGCTTCCACACGTTCGATGCGGGGCTTTTCGATTTCGATCATTAGGCAGATTCCTCCTCACAGTTACCGTGAAAAAACCATGCGAGTCATTAACGAGAGTAGAGTTCGACGATGAGCTGCTCGGTGATCGGGCAGTCGATGTCCTCGCGGG
>JAGBAV010000142.1 GCA_017938795.1 Clostridia bacterium | reverse complement strand
GGTTGCGGTACATATTCTCCGCCATGAACGGGGTGAACGGCGCAGTCAGGCGGGCCATGGTCTCCAGGATATGATAGAGCGTGGCGAACGCGGCTTCCTTATCGCCGGCCATGCCCTTGCCCCAGAAGCGCTCGCGGCTGCGGCGGACATACCAGTTGGACAGATCGTCCACGAAGTCCACCATCTCGCGGGAGGCCTCGGTGATGCGGTAGTTCTCCAGATGCGCGTCGACATTGCGCACCAGCGTATTCAGGCGGCTGAGAGCCCACTTATCCATCAGCGTCAGCTCGACCTTGTCAAGCGGATGCGCCTTCGGGTCGAACTGATCGATCTCGGCATAGAGGATGAAGAAGGCATAGGTGTTCCACAGCGTGCCCATGTACTTGCGCTGGGATTCCTCGATCGCCTTGGCGTGGAAGCGCTTGGGCAGCCACGGCGCGGCGTTGTTGTAGAAGAACCAGCGAACGGCGTCGGCGCCCTGCACGTTGAGCACGTCCCACGGATTGACGACGTTGCCCTTGTGCTTGCTCATCTTCTGACCGTCCTTGTCCTGCACATGGCCCATGACCACGCAGTTCTCGAACGGATTGGTATCGAACAGGCAGGTGGAGATCGCCATCAGCGTGTAGAACCAGCCGCGCGTCTGGTCGATCGCCTCGGAGATGAAGTTCGCCGGGAAGCGGCGCTCGAACTTATCCTGATTCTCGAAGGGATAGTGCCACTGCGCGAAGGGCATGGAGCCGGAATCGTACCAGCAGTCGATGACCTCCTTCTCGCGGTGCATCTCGCCGCCGCACTCCGGGCACTTGAGGACGACCTCGTCGATGTAGGGACGATGCAGCTCGATCTCGCCGATCTGCGTGGTCGCCATCTCGCGCAGCTCCTGCTTGGAGCCGATGACATGGAAGTGGCCGCACTCGCAGGTCCAGACCGGCAGCGGGGTGCCCCAGTAGCGCTCGCGGGAGAGACCCCAGTCGATGACGTTCTCAAGGAAGTTGCCCATGCGGCCTTCCTTGATGTTATCCGGCATCCAGTTGACGGCGCGGTTGTTGCGCAGCAGCTGGTCGCGCACGGCGGTCATCTTGATGAACCAGCTCTGGCGGGCGTAGTAGATCAGCGGCGTGTCGCAGCGCCAGCAGAAGGGATAGTCATGCTCAAACGGCACGGCAGCGAACAGCAGGCCGCGCGCCTTGAGATCCTCGAGCACCATCGGGTCGGCGTCCTTGACGAAGACGCCCGGCCACTTGGTCTCCTCGGTCATCCTGCCCTGCGCATCGACGAAGTTGACGAACGGGACGTCGTTCTCGCGGCAGACGCGGTTATCATCCTCACCGAAGGCCGGCGCGATATGGACGATGCCGGTGCCGTCGCTCATGGTGACATACTCGTCGCAGACGACGAACCACGCCTTCTTCTTGAGCTTGCCCACGGCGAAGTCAAACAGCGGAACATACTCCATGCCGCGCAGCTCGCAGCCCGGCATCTCGGCGATAACCTCGGTCTCCTTGCCCGGGAAGCAGGCCTCGACCAGCGCCTTGGCCATGATGATGACCTGGCCGTCGACGGCAAACTTGACATAGGTGTCGTGCGGGTTGACGCACAGGGCGAGGTTGGACGGGAGCGTCCACGGGGTGGTCGTCCACGCAAGCAGGTAGGTATTCTCCTCGCCCTTGACCGCAAAGCGGACGTAGGCGGAGGTCTCCTTCACGGTCTTGTAGCCCTGCGCGACCTCATGAGAGGAGAGCGCGGTGCCGCAGCGCGGGCAGTAGGGTACGATCTTGTGGCCCTTGTAGAGCAGGCCCTTCTTGTGGATCTCCTTCAGGCTCCACCACTCGGACTCGATGTAATTGTCCTCGTAGGTGACATAGGGATCCTCCATATCCGCCCAGAAGCCGACGCGCTCGGACATTTCCTCCCACTCGGTCTTATACTTCCAGACGGACTTCTTGCACTCCTTGATGAACGGCTCGATGCCGTAGCGCTCGATCTGCGGCTTGCCGTCAAGGCCCAGCAGCTTCTCGACCTCCAGCTCGACCGGCAGGCCGTGGGTATCCCAGCCGGCCTTGCGCAGCACGTCGAAGCCCTTCATCGTGCGGTAGCGCGGGATGATGTCCTTGATGGCGCGGGTCTCGACATGGCCGATGTGCGGCTTGCCGTTGGCCGTGGGCGGGCCGTCGAAGAAGGTGAAGGCCGGGGCGCCGCGGCGCAGCTCGACCGTCTTCTTGAAGACCTCGTTCTCACGCCAGAAGCGGACGATCTCCTCCTCGCGCGCGACGAAGTTCATGTCGGTAGATACTCTCTGATACATTCCGATTCCCTCCAGTATGTGAGTATATAAAAGCAGCCTTGTCCACATTGGGACGAGGCTGCTCGCGGTACCACCCAAATTGACGCCGTGCATGACCCGCGCTCCATCCCTGCGGCGCGGCACGCGCGCAGAGCATAAAGCCGGATGCACCGCATCCACTTCATTCTGCCGTAACGTGGCGTCCCCGTCCCTGCCTAGAGGAATGCTCCCTTCAGCAAAGCCGCTTGGCAGGTGATCTCATGCCGCCCCTCCCGTCCGGAATTGCACCATCCTCCGGCTCTCTCTGCGTTTGGCTGCGGCTGCGTCCTGCGTCATGCGCGTTTGAAAATATTCCTGAATATGATACCCGCTTTTCCCCGTTTTGTAAAGCCCCTTTTGAAAAAAACACGCGTTCTGCCGCTCAGCGCAGGTCCTGTGCCCGCACATAGACCGAGCCGTAGACATCCCCGACGATGCGCCATTCCCGGTTGTATTCCCCGATGATGCGCACCTCGCTGCCGCCGGGCATCTGCGTGACCGTGCCGCCCCCGCCCTGATAGGGCATGCGGCTGACCTCGACATACGCGCCATGCTCCTCCCCGCGCAGGCGCGCGCGGATCGTATCATCCCGCACCTGCTCAATATCGCTGCCGAAAACCAGATACTCCGCGCTGATCCACAGCCCGGCGTCGCCCGCATACACATGCGCCCAGCCGTCCTTCATCTCGCGCACGGTCAGCAGCGCGCCGCTGTAGAGGCTGCCGGCGATCTCCCTGCCCGTGCCCGGGCCATGGCGCAGATTGACGCGGTCGCCCGGCGTTGCTGTGCTCACTGCGGCGACGGGGTATGCCTCCTGCAGGCGCAGCGCGTCCTCCATGGAGCGCGGGAGCTTGTCATAATCGAGGTTGTTCGCGTCGCGGAAGAAATCGTAGTACACGCGCGCCGTCTGTGTTCTCCCCTGCCGCGTCCTTATGACATAGGCTGAGGCGTCGCCGAAGGACGCGGTGAAGAGCTCGTCATCCCCCGCGATACGCTCATACCCGGCGAGCACCCAGTCCGGATCCCGCCACGGGTCCGGCTCCTCGGCGAAATGCCAGACCTGCGTCACGCCGTCCTTCTCGATGCGCACGGCGCAGTCCATCGCGTCCTCCGCCTCCAGCGTCACGCGGCTGCCGGGCTCCACCGGCATCCCGCCGCTGAAGATCGTCCACTGCCCGTCGCCCTTCGGGTCCGTCATCAGGTAATGCCCGTTGAAGCCAAGCGTATCGACCAGCAGAAAGCGCGCGCCCCCCGCCTCGCGGCAGCCCGCCGTAAAGCCGACCGCCCGGCCAAAGCCGAGGCTCTCATAGTCGCTGACGTCGAAGGTCTCCATCGGCGTGCTCTGCGCCGCGGCAGAACATGCCGCAGCCGCCAAAAGCAGCGCGGCAAGCGCCGCCATGATCCGTTTCATCCCATATCTCCCTTCCGCATATACAGTCATCCCTTCATCTGTAAAGACGACGCCGGCGCGGAAAACTTTCACGCCGCCTGCGCTTTTTCTTGGCAGCGCCCCTTTGACAGGCGGCTGCGGCTGTGGTATCATCATACACAAGTATATAGAGCGTCCGCGGTGTCCGGGGCGGGTTCTTCCGCGCCCGGGTGAAAAGGGAAGCAGGTGCAAGTCCTGCACGAACTCGTCGCTGTAAGGCGGGAGCTGCGCGCCAATATGTCACTGGGCCATCGCCCGGGAAGACGGCGCGCCGCCATGATCGCCAAGTCAGAAGACCTGCCGTAGATGATGTTGTGGAGCCACGAGTCATTGGCTGAAACATGCAGATCCGCTTCAACGGAATCCATTTCAGGCCCGTGCTTTTTTGGCATGGGCTTGTTTTGTCTTTTCGTGAGGGTGCATGCCGCATCACTCTGTTGCTGTCGCCATGCACCCATCGACCACAGAAAGGACAAACCGCCATGAACAAGAAACCCGTCTCCCGCAGGCTGATCGCCGTCTTCGCCGCCGTGCTCGTGCTCCTCGCCTCCGGCCTCGCGCTCGTGTATGTGAATTTCCGCGAGCAGCCGACCGCCGGCAGCAAGAACATCACCATCGAGGTCACCGACAACAACGCGAAGACCGTCTCCTACAGCCTGAAGACCGACGCCGAATTCCTCCTGCAGGCCATGGAGGAGGCCGAGGGCCTCACCTTCGAGGGCGAGGAGGGCCCGTACGGCATGATGATCAGCACTGTCAACGGCGTCACTGCGGACTATAACGTCGACGCCTCGTACTGGAGCTTCAACGTCAACGGCGAATACTGCAATTACGGCGTCTCCGAACAGCCGGTGAACGACGGCGACGCATTCGCCATCGTCTACACCAAGTGAGCCGGCGCTCCGCCGCGCAGGACGTGGCGACGGTCGGGCTGATGGTCGCGGTGATCGAGGTCTGCAAGCTGTTTATGCAGGGCCTGCCCAACATCGAGATGACCTCCTTCCTGATCATCCTCTTCACGCTGCGCTTTGGCCGCCTGTCGATGTACGCCGTGCCGGTGTTCATCCTCATCGAGGGGATGATGTACGGCTTCGGGCTGTGGTGGGTCATGTATCTGTATGCATGGCCGCTGCTGGCGCTGGTCACCCGCGCGTTCTCGCAGGTGGATTCGGCGTTCTTCTGGGCGTTCATCAGCGGCCTGTTCGGGCTGCTCTTCGGCCTGCTGTGCGCCATTCCGTATTTCTTCATCGGGCTGCCGGGCGGCGGCGTCGCAGGCGGACTGCGGCAGATGCTCGCGTGGTGGGTCGCCGGGATTCCGTATGACCTGCTCCACGGCGCGGGCAATTTCGCACTGATGCTCGCACTCTACCGCCCGATCTCCGCGCTGCTGCGGCGCATCCCGCAGATCGCAGAGAGGGGCGCGGCATGACGCAGCCCTCGCACGCCTTCTTTTCCAATACCGCCTGCCGGTATTACCCCTGCCACAGCGGACTTGAGGAGCTGAACTGCCTGTTCTGCTTCTGCCCGCTGTATCATCTGCCGCAATGCCCCGGCACGCCCGTCGTCCTTGAGACGGACGGAGGCCCCGTGAGGGACTGCTCTGCCTGCACATTCGTACACCGGGCGGAGCACTACGACGCCGTCATCGCATGCCTCCGGCAAAGCCCATAACCCCACGGAGCCGTCAGGGCGGAGCATCCCGCCCCGGCGGCTCCGTCTCTTTGCGCTGCTTGCCATTTGATCCGGCAGGGGGTATAATGAAGGGTAAGCGATTACGACAGCACGGAGGTTGCCCTATGCAGGATCTGTTTTCCCATCAGGAGGCTGCGCTCAGCCCGCTCGCCGACCGCATGCGCCCGCGCACGCTCGATGAATTCATCGGGCAGACGCACATCGTCGGGCCGGGGCGGCTGCTGCGCCGCGCCATCGAGGCGGACAGGATGACCTCCTCCATCTTCTATGGGCCGCCGGGCTGCGGCAAGACGACGCTCGCCTCCATCATCGCCGGCACGACGAACTCCGCCTTCGTCCAGCTCAACGCCGTCACCAGCGGCGTCGCCGACGTGCGCAAGGTCATCAAGGAGGCGCAGGACCGCCGCTCCCTCTCCGGGCAGGCGACCTACCTGCTGCTGGACGAATGCCCACGCTGGAACAAGGCGCAGAGCGACTCCATCCTCCCGGCGATCGAGCGGGGCGTGGTGCGCTTCATCGGCTCCACGACGGAAAACCCGCT
>JAGBAV010000141.1 GCA_017938795.1 Clostridia bacterium | reverse complement strand
TTGGAAACAGCCTGTCGGCTCACATCCAGAAGTTCTGCCAGTTCTTCCTGCGATAGATGGTGTTCTTTTCTGATTTGCTTTAGATTTTCTGAAAAACTCATATGAGCACCTCCTTTGGTGCCTTTATTTTAGCGCAAAAAACCACAAATCACTACCAACCTGTTTTTGCGTTTGCGCAACTTAAAGTTGCCAATCGCATTACAACTCAATTCTCAATGGTTGTCTCCACAAATTCCTGTTTATCGCTTTCATTCTATCACAGCAGTACATATAGCTGCAAGCCGGCTAAGGCTTGCGGATTCGTTATTGGCATGATGTAAAGTGCAGGATAATGCCTTCTTAACCATCCCCCTCATTGAAGGACGGCAGTTTTTGCATGCATGCGGTTTGTGTCTGTTGAGTGTGATGAATAGCAGAGGATAGAAAGATTTGCCATATGGATTGTTATGCTCTATAATCAGGGAAAATGGATTCAAAGCGAGGTACAGTATGGAACGTACGCATATCCGTGATTTCACCAGGGGCAGCATCCCGAAGGCGCTGATGGTCTTCGCATGGCCGCTCTTCCTGTCCAATCTGCTTCAGGTGGTCTACAACATGGTCGACATGATCGTCGTTGGGCGCGCGCTGGGCAAGGCGGGCATCTCCGCCGTGTCGGTCGGCGGCGACGTGTCCCATTTCCTGACGTTCATCGCCATGGGCTTCTCCGCAGCGGGGCAGGTCATCATCGCGCGCTACATCGGCGCGAAGCAGCAGGACAAGCTGGGGCGGTTCGTCGGGACGATGAGCGGCTTCCTGATGGCGGCTGCGGTGGTGATCAGCGCTGCGGCGCTGCTGTGTCAGGACGTCATCCTCCGGCTGATGAATACCCCGCAGGAGGCGTACGCCGGCGCGGTCGCGTATTCTACGGTCTGCATGATGGGCCTCGTCTTCATCTACGGCTACAATATCGTCAGCGCGGTACTGCGCGGCATGGGTGATTCGCGCCATCCGTTCATCTTCATCTCCATTGCGGCTGTGCTCAATCTCGCGCTGGATTTTGTGTTTGTGCTGGGCCTTGGGATGGGCCCGGGCGGCGCGGCGCTGGCGACGGTGATCAGCCAGGCGGTCAGCTTCATCAGCTGCACGGTGCTGCTGGTGAGGCGGCATAAGGATTTCGGGCTGGATACGAAGCTGCGCGACTTTATCCATTGGGATGGGGAGATGCTCTCCGCGCTGGTCAAGCTGGGGACGCCGATGGCGATCAAGTCCGCTTCGATCCAGATCTCCAAGCTGTTCGTCAACTCGTTCATCAATTCCTACGGCGTGGCGATCTCTGCCTTTGCCGGCATCGCCAATAAGCTGGCCTCCATCAGCAACCTCGTCTCCAATGCGCTTAACACCGCAGGCTCGACGATGGTCGGGCAGAACATCGCCGCCGGCGAGTACAGCCGCGTGAAGAAGATTATGCTCTGCATCGCCGCGATCTCGCTGACCATCGCGGGCGCGATCTCGATGGTGATCGTGCTCTTCCCGGAGGCGGTGTTCGGCGTCTTTACGGACGACCCGACGGTCATGGAGATCGCCTATCCGTATATCCCGATCGCCGTGATGCTCTTCGCCGGCAGCGCGATGCGCTCCATCATGAACGCGCTGATCAACGGCAGCGGCAATTACAGAATCAACTTTGCGACGGCGATTCTCGACGGCATTGTCATGCGCATCGGGCTTGCGCTGCTCTTCGGCCTCGCGCTGGGGATGAAGCATTATGGCTTCTGGCTGGGCGATGCGCTGGCGGGCTTTACGCCGTTCTTCATAGGCCTCGTGTTCTACCGCTCCGGTAAATGGAAAAAGGCGGGCGCACAGAGCTGATCGCATAAACAGCATGAAAACAGGGACTGCAGGCTCAGGCCTGCAGTCCCTGCTGTCTATCCTCAGGTGCGGTCGGTGTTGTCGTACTGCTTGTACTCGACGGTCTTCGTGTCGAAATGGATGAAGATCTGGAAAGCGTAGTTCTCCTCACTGGTATCCCAGATCTCCACAAAGGTGGGGGTGACCTCGATGAGGATCTCGGTGTCCTCATGGGAGTAGCGGTTGTAGCTGCCCCAGAGGTATTTCTTATACAGCGCCTCGAAGCGGCGGCCCGGCTCGTCGACGACGAGGCCGGTGTTGCGCGCCGTGCCCTCGACGGAGACGCCGCTCCAGCACATAGCGACGTTCGGGTTCTGGTAGAGCTGCTGGGTCTTGCGGAAGTTCTTGTCCGTCTTGAACCAGATCTTGCCGTCGTAGAACAGGCAGCTGACGTTGCGCACCATGACGTGATTGTCCACGGAGCTGGCCAGCGCCATGATCTTGAAGTCGCCGAGCTTCTTGAACATCAGCTCGACGGCCTGCTCGAAGGTGAGGGATTTTCCGTTTGCAAATTCCATAATCGGCTCCTTTTGTCAGTACATGATGAGCTTCTTGAGCGGCACGCTGATGCGCTTATACAGCAGCATGGTGATGACGGAGGTGAGGACGCGGGAGAGCGCATTGAAGGGAACGATGGAATAGAGCACCATCGTCAGCTTGTCGTGGATGGCGGGGATCAGCTCAGAGCACATGCCGATGATGGCGTCCCACTGCATGCCGAAAGCGTTCATATAGAACGGGAAGATCAGGTAGAGGTTGGTGAAGACGGCGGTCACGACGCTGACGACACTGCCGATGATGATGCCGGCCAGCGCGCCGCTCTTGGTGCGGTGTGTCCTGTACCAGAGGACGGCGGGCAGCACATACGCCACGCTCAGCAGGAAGGCCTGCAATTCGCCTGTGAAGGCGGTGGAGGTGGGCTTAAAGATCAGCTTGAGCAGGATCTTGACGGTGATGATCTCCAGCGCGCCGGCGGGGCCGAGGATGAAGCCGCCGATCAGCTCCGGCAGGGCAGAGAAGTCCAGCTCCGCAAACGGGGAGAGCGGCGTGGGGAAGCTGAGGAACATCAGCACGAAGGCGATGGCGCCCATCATGGCGGCGAGGGTGAGGCGGCGTACGCTGTTTCTGTTCATAGAATACCTCCTGAAACCAAAAAATTTCCTGAAGCCAAAAACAGGGATGGCCTCAGGAAATCTTCCGGTGCGGAGAAACCGCCCCCGGCAAAAACAAATGTCTTTTCCCATCCGGACTATACCGTCGGTCCCGGAATTGCACCGGGTCGGCCTCCTGATCAGGAGGTTCATGGACTATACCATCGGTCGGGATTTGCACCCTGCCCCAAAGACCATTCAGTTTTCTCTTCACTTATATGATAGCGGTTCGCAGAATATTTGTCAATAAAAATCTGAAGGAGACGACGGGAAAAGAAAGGCCGCCCCGGCAAAGCCGGGACGGCCGAAAGAATTGCGGAAAGGGAAGGGATTACGCCAGTTCGGCCTCGATGGTCTCGCCGAGGATGTAGCCATAGGCCAGCGCAGCGTCAAAGCCCATGCCGTACTTCTTGCCGTCCTTCTCCTCGATGGAGCCGACGACGTCGCCGCCCGCGTACAGGCCGGAGATCGCGGAGCCGTCTTCCTTGAGGACATGGCCCTTCGTGTCGATGGCCAGGCCGCCGGTGGTCAGGTAGAAGGTCGGATCGACGCGCAGGACCCACACGCCGTCACGGGTCTCGATGTACGGGCAGTTCTTGCGGCCCCAGGCGTCGGCTTCGCCGGCGAGGGAGGCAGCGTTGTTGGCGTCGATGGCAGCCTGCAGGCCCGGCAGATTCAGCGCCTCGGCGGCAGCGGCGACGCTGTCATAGCGCACAGCCTCGCCCTTCTCGACGATGGCCTTGTAGGTGTTCATGCCATAGGCCTCGAAGTCGCCGTTGGTGATGCAGGCGGCATCGTCGAAGACATAGTACAGCGCGCCGCCATGCTCGGTGTCGAGCGCCAGCTTCGCAGCGGCCATCTTGAAGTGGTTGTCGGAGACGATGTTGCCGATGTTGTCGCCCTTCGCGTTGACCATGATGCC
>JAGBAV010000140.1 GCA_017938795.1 Clostridia bacterium | reverse complement strand
GTTCGGCCGCCAGAATCTCTTCCACGGAAGGATTCTCAATTACCTGATGCTGCTCCATGGCAGCTTCAATCATATCGGTAATGGTCAGATATGAAATCTCCTCCCGAAGGTCATGAGCTTCAAGAAGATGGCCGACGCGGACAGCATGCTCAACACGCCGAACTGCTTCGGCATCTACATGGCCGGCCTCACCTTTGAATGGATCAAGGCGCAGGGCGGCGTCGCGGCGATCGAGAAGATCAATATCGAGAAGGCGAAGCTGCTCTACAGCTTCCTTGACGAGAGCCGCCTGTTCAAGGGCACGGCCCGCGCCAAGGACCGCAGCCGCATGAACGTGACCTTCGTCACCGGCAATCCGGATCTGGATGCGGCGTTCGTCAAGGAGGCCGCTGCGAAGGGCCTCGTCAACCTGAAGGGCCACCGCATCGTCGGCTGCATGCGCGCCTCCATCTACAACGCCATGCCCATCGAAGGCGTGCAGGCGCTTGTGGCCTTCATGAAGGAATTCGAGGCGGCGAACGCCTGATTCCCCATCACATCACCGAAAGAAGGTTTGACCGTATATGGAATATCATATCAAGACGCTGAACGCGATCTCCTCTGCGATCTACAGCCAGCTTGGCGACAACTACCGCGTGGGCGAGAGCATCGCCGAGCCGGACGCCGTTCTCGTGCGCTCCGCATCGATGCACGACATGCCCATACCGGACAGCGTGCAGTCCATCGCGCGCGCGGGCGCCGGCTACAACAACATCCCCGTGGACGCCTGCACCGAGCGCGGCATCTGCGTCTTCAACACCCCGGGCGCGAATGCGAACGGCGTGTGCGAGATGGTGCTGTGCGGCATGCTCCTCTCCTGCCGCAACGTCATCGGCGGCATTGAGTGGGCGCGCACGCTCAAGGGCGAGGGCGATGAGGTCGGCAAGAAGGTCGAAAAGGGCAAGGGCGCCTTCGTCGGCCCGGAGCTGCGCGGCAAGACGCTGGGCGTCATCGGCCTTGGCGCCATCGGCGTGCTGGTGGCGAACGCCGCCGTCGCGCTGGGCATGAAGGTCGTGGGCTATGACCCGATGATCTCCGTCGAGCACGCGTGGCATCTGTCCACCGATATCCGCAGGGAGAACTCGCTGGATGCGCTCTTCTCCTCCTGTGATTTCATCACCATCCACGTTCCGCTGATGGACAAGACCCGCGGCATGATCGGCAGGCGCGCCCTGTCCCTGTGCCGCAAGGGTGTGCGCATCATGAACTTCGCCCGCGGCGGCCTCGTGGACGAGGCGGCGCTCATCGAGGCGCTCGGCGACGGCCGCGTGTCCTGCTATGTGACGGACTTCCCGTCCGATGCGCTGCTCGGGCTGGACGGCGTCATCGCCATCCCGCATCTGGGCGCCTCCACGCCGGAGAGCGAGGAGAACTGCGCCGTGATGGCCGCCGCGCAGACGCGCGACTACCTCGAGCACGGCATCATCCGCAACAGCGTGAATCTGCCCGCGGTCGATCTCTCCCCCGCGCTCAAGCCGCGCCTGTTCTGCATCCATGAGAACGTGCCCAATGTGCTGGGCTCCATCACCTCTGCCGTTGCATCCTTCGGCCTGAATATCTCGGACATGGTCAACCGCTCCCGCGGCATGAGCGCCGTCTCCGCGCTGGATATCGACGAGGTGCCGGATTATGTGCGCGAGGAGCTCATCGAGCGCGTTAAGGCGCTGCCGGGCATGCGCCGCGTCCGCCTGCTGGGCGTGTAAGAATCCTCAGACAAACTTTAACGCTCCCCCCGCTTTCGCGGAGGGAGCGTTTTATTTATTGCCCTGTTTCAGCGATTGCCGGTCATCAGACCTTCGGGATCTTGTTAAGCATCGCGTTGAGGCCAAGGAGCTGCTCCTTGGTGATCTTCACGTTCGCCGCGCCCATCAGGCTGGTGAGGCGGACGATGGTGAAGCCGCCCATCATCTTCATCATATCCTCAGTGACGTCAAAGCCCATGGCCTTGCCGCCCTTCATCTGGCCCATGATGCCCTGCATCAGCTGGCCGAACAGCTCGCGGCCCTGCGGGGACTTCATGATCTCATCGAGCCTGTCGTTGAGGGAATAGTAGCCCTCAATCTCCGTGATGTCGAACCAGTTGAGGATTGCGCCCTTCTCCTTGAGGCGATAGGCTTCGTTGAAGGTCTCCACCTTGCGGATGGTGCTCTCGTCGCGGCACTCGCCGGCGACAGCCACCAGCCTGGAGGTGCCGGCGTTCGGCACGTCAAAGTAGAAGAAGTGGACGTCGCTCTCCTGCACGCCAAGGGACTTGCCATTGACGAACAGCTCGACCTGCGGCTGGTTAGAGTAGACGGTCACGCGGGTCACGTCCTCGACGCGGTCCACATAGCGCTTGCCGCAGATATGGACGAACGGATCGTCGCTCAGCCATGCCTTGTAGGCATAGAAGGAATCCTTCTTGTACTTGCGGTCAAAGGTCATCAGGCCCTTGTGGTTCTGGCCGTTCTCGCCGCCCTCGGCGCGGTTGTCGGCGCCGAAGTCGAACATATTCCAGACATGGGTCGCCCAGAGGTACTTGCGGGTGAAGAGCTGCTTGATCAGCTCCTCATGGTAGTACGCCTGATACTCCTCGGTGTAGTCGCCCTGCTTCGGCTTGGAGGTATGCCAGTTCAGCGCCTCGCAGCCATACTCGGACACGCCGACCGGGATGTTCGGGAACTGCGCATGGAACTGATCAAACCACGGGCCGTTCATGGAGACGTCGCCGCCATACCAGCCGAAGTAGTGATTCCAGGAAACGACGTCCGGGATCTGCACATACTCGGAGTCCTGCTTGCACATGGAGACGATGGCGATGGTGGTCAGGCGGGTCTTGTCCAGCTCATGGCACAGGTCGTTGAGGATACGATGGTTCTCCAGCAGATCCGGATCCTCCGCGCCCTTCATGGTGATCTCGTTGGAGAGGCCCCAGACGACGATGGAAGCGTGGTTGTAGTTCTGGATGACGAGCTCCTTCATCTGGCTGACGGTGTTCGCGCGGCCGCCCGGCATATGCTGGGAGATGTAAGGGATCTCGGCCCAGACGACCATGCCGTACTCGTCGCACAGGTCATAGAAGTACTGGTCATGCTGATAGTGCGCAAGGCGGATCGTCGTCGCGCCGACCTCGGCGATATACTCCATGTCCTCCTTGTGATGCTCCGGCAGCAGCGCGTTGCCGAAGCCCCAGCGGTCCTGATGGCGGGAAACACCGCGCAGCGGATAGCTCTCGCCGTTGAGGATGAAGCCTTCTTCCGGATCAATGCGGAAGGTGCGGCAGCCGAAGCGGGTCTTGACGGTATCGAGCACCTTGCCGTCCTCGATGAGCTCAACGATGGCGGTATAGAGGTACGGATCCTTGCGGCCATGCCAGAGATGGACGTCCTCGATGACGGCCTCGCAGACGGTCTGCGCAGCCGGAACCTCGGCCTTGGCGACGGTGCAGCCGCAGGGCATCCTGAGGGTGTAGCGCAGGGTCTGGCCGGCCTTGGCGTCCTTGAGCCAGACCTCGGTCTTCACGTTGGCGTTCTTGCCGTTCACAACCGGGGTCACGGCGATGCCGGGGCCGCCGCAGTACTCAAGGTCAAAGTGGGAGGCCGGAACGCCGATCAGGTTCACGTCGCGGTACAGACCGCCGTAGAAGGTGAAGTCCGCAACCTGAGGATAGACGGTCTCGTTGGCGGTATTGTAACAGCCATGACGATCAGGGTATCGCCGGTGCGGCTGACCTGCTCGGTAACGTCCACGCGCCAGGTGGAGAAGCCGCCGTCGTGATGGGCGAGGTGCTTGCCGCCGACGTAGAGATCGGCGGAGGAGGCCGCGCCGTTCACCTCGATGAAGAGCTTTTCGCCTTCGGGGAGATCCTCATAGGAGAGGGTCTTGATGTAGTAGCAGGTGCCGCGGTAGTAGTCGCCCGCGCCGTCCTGGCCGTCAATCGCGTTCCAGGAATGGGGAAGGTTGACATAGTACGCCGGGGCCGGAACAGCGGCCGGAACGGCGGAGGCGTCCATCGTGAACGC
>JAGBAV010000139.1 GCA_017938795.1 Clostridia bacterium | reverse complement strand
GCCGTCGCCCACCATGGCGACGCGGCCCTGCAGGCGCAGGCGGCGGATAACGGCCTCCTTGCCGTCGGGCAGCACGCCCGCGATGACCTCGTCCACGCCGGCCTGTGCGCCGATGGCCTTTGCCGTGCGCTCGTTGTCGCCTGTGAGCATGACCACGCGGATGCCCATGTTCTGCAGCTCCCGGATGGCCTGCGGGCTGTCTTCCTTGATGACGTCCGCCACGGCGATGACGCCCAGCAGGGTGCCGTCCGCGCTGAAGAGCAGCGGCGTTTTTCCTTCTTCTGCGAGGCGCTCGGCCTGACTGCGCACAGCATCCGGGACGGAAACGACGGAGGCGATATAGCGCAGGCTGCCGCCGGTGAGCTTCCTGCCGCGCAGCGAGGCGGTGAGTCCGTTGCCGGGCAGCGCGCGGAAGGCGTCGACCGCCTCTGGGCTGATGCCGTCCAGTGCGGCGCGCTGCATGACAGCGCGGGCGAGGGGATGCTCGCTCTTGGCTTCAAGCGCGGCGGCGAGGCGCAGCAGCTCATCCTTCGTCGTGCCATGCACAGGCAGCACATCCGTTACCTGCGGCTCACCCTTGGTGATGGTGCCGGTCTTGTCCAGCGCGACGATCTCGGTGCGGCCCGTTTCCTCCAGAGAGACAGCCGTCTTGAAGAGGATGCCGTTCTTTGCGCCTATGCCATTGCCAACCATGATGGCGACCGGCGTGGCGAGGCCCAGCGCACAGGGGCAGCTGATGACCAGCACGGAGATGCCGCGCGCGAGGGCGAAGCCGATCTCCTTGCCGGCGATGAGCCAGATGATCGTGGTCACGACGGCGATGCTGATGACCGCCGGCACGAACACGCCAGACACGCGGTCGGCGACCTTGGCGATCGGGGCCTTCGTCGCCGCGGCGTCGGAGACCATCTTCACGATCTGAGAGAGGGTGGTGTCCTCGCCCACGCGCGTCGCCTCGCAGCGCAGATAGCCGGACTGATTGACCGTCGCAGCGGAGACCGTGTCGCCCGGCGCTTTGTCCACGGGGATGCTCTCGCCGGTCAGCGAAGCCTCGTTGACCGCGCTCTCGCCCTCCAGCACGACGCCGTCCACGGGGACGCTTTCCCCCGGGCGGACGGCGAAGACGTCGCCTTTGCGCACCTGCGCGATGGGGACGGTGATCTCCTGCCCATCCCGCACGAGCACGGCGGTCTTGGGGGCGAGCTTCATCAGGCTGCGCAGCGCGTCCGTCGTGCGGCCCTTGGAGCGCGCCTCGAGCATCTTGCCCACGGTAATGAGCGCGAGGATCATGGCAGCGGACTCAAAGTAGAACTCGTGCATATAGTGCATTGCCCCGGCAGCGTCGCCCGCAGCCTGCCTGCTTGTCATGGCGAAGAGGGCATAGGTGCTGTAGACGAAGGACGCGCCGGAGCCCAGCGCCACGAGCGTATCCATGTTGGGCGCGCGGTGCAGCAGGGATTTCGTGCCGCTGATGAAGAATTTCTGATTGATGATCATCACGATGGCGGCGAGCAGCAGCTGCAGCAGGCCCTGCGCCACGGGATTGGCGGTGAAGAATGCGGGCGCGGGCCAGCCCCACATGCCAACGCCCATGGAGAAGTACATCAGCACGGCGAGGAAGCCGAGCGATGCGATGAGCCTGCGGCGCAGCACGGGCGTCTCTTTGTCTGCCAGAGCATCTTCCTGCGCGGCGGGGGAGGGGGCGCTGCTCTCGCCCTTGAGCGATGCGCCATAGCCCGCAGCCTCCACGGCGGCGATGACGGCCTGCGCGCCGGCTGTGCCCTCCACACCCATGGAGTTGGTCAGCAGGCTGACGGAACAGGCGGTGACGCCCTCCACAGCGCTGACAGCCTTCTCCACGCGGGCGCTGCAGGCGGCGCAGCTCATGCCGGTGACATTGTATTGTACCATATGATTGCTCCTTGTCTTTGTCGATGGACGCGCGTCAGCGCATCAGCTTCTGCAGGGTGGCGACGAGCTCGTCGATGGTCTCCTCGCGGCCTTCGCGGATATCGCTGGCGACGCAGGTCCGGATATGCTCGGCCAGCAGCACGCGGGTGAATCCATTAAGCGCGGCGCTGGCGGCGGCGACCTGCGTGAGGATATCCGTGCAGTAGGCGTCGCGCTCCACCATGCCCCGGATTCCGCGGATCTGACCCTCAATGCGGTTGAGCCGGCTGATCAGGTCGCGCGATTCGCCGGGGGTGCGTTCCTTCGTCCTGCAGCATTCGCAGGCGGCGTGCGTAGACTCGCTCATGTTCGATCCCTCTCTTTCGGTATCATTATATACCCCATGGGGGTATATTGCAAGCCGGTTTTGCAGAACGGAATCATAGCAGACTTTTTGACAAAAAACGTACAAATTCGACATTGATTTCGAAAAATGCTTGCATGTATCTGTAACAAACCCTATAATGTTAATATCTATCGTATTTGGGGATGAGGAGGGTCAGCCTATGGCCAGACGACGCATCAATGATGAGAATAACAGCCCGGAGCTGCAGAATGAAGCATACGATGAACTGAACGAGGCGTATGAGCAGCCGGCGCAGGAGGAAATGACTGCCGAGCCGGAGCAGGCGCCTGCGTATGATGAATACGCGGACTATGACGACGGCGACGACGTGTATGACGACGACGATTACACGGACGATGCGCAGCCGGTCAGGCGCACCCGCAAGGGCGGCAGCGGCGGCGGATTCCTCAGCACAACGCTGGGGAAGGTGCTGCTTGCGCTGATTGCTGTGCTGGTGCTGATTCTCCTTGCGCTGCTTGTCGCGCGCTTTGTGATGAGCCGCAATGCTGGCAGCGAGCTGCCTCCCGCTGAGCCGACGGCGGCGCCTACGAGCGGCCCGACGCTGGTCTTCGGGCCGGAGACGCTCCCCGACGGGGACGGCGAGAATGTCCCGCAGGATGAGCCCGCCGCGCAGATGACGGCGGAGCCCACCGCCGAGCCAACGGCGGAGCCCACGGCGGAACCGACGCCGGTGCCGACCGCGGAGCCCACGCCGACCCCGCTGCCGATCATCCTGACGAACACGCCCACCCCGAGCCCGACGCCGCGCCCGACCCCGACGCCGAGCCCCACGCCGGAGCCCACGCCCACCCCGACGCCCAGCCCGACCCCGATTGTGGATATCGCGACGGGCAGCGCGAACAGGGCGGCGAACCTGCGCGAGAAGCCCTCTTCTTCCGGCAAGGTGAAGCAGGAGGTCAAGAAGGGCGAGGCCGTCACCGTGCACGGCGCTGTGCTGGACAGCAGCAACAAGATCTGGTATGTGCTGACGGTCGACGATCTGGCGACGACCGGCTATATGCGTGATTATGTCGTGGATCTTGACAACGAGATCGTCAAGCCGACCGCCACGCCGAAGATCACGCCGGAGCCCTCCGCCAAGGAAGAAACCGATAAGAACAAAACGACAGCCGCCCCCGAAGCGACCGCCACGCCCAACCCGAACGCCATCGGCACGGGCAAAACCATTAAGGAAGCCAACCTGCGCAAGATCATGAACGGTCAGGTGCTCACGCAGCTCAAGAAGAATAAGCGCGTGGATATCCTCGCTGTAAAGCTGGATAAGAACGGCGATGTGTGGTATCAGGTGCAGCAGCAGGGAAGCAGCCGTGTGGGATTTGTCCGCGATTACCTGATCAAGCTGGATAAGGGCGTGGAGCTGGAGATCCCGACCCCGACGCCGAAGCCGGAGGCCACCCCGGCGGCAGAGGAGAAGAAGCAGGAAACGGAAGACAAGCGCGAAGAGGAGCAGGAGGCCGCCCCGGAGGCGACCGCCGAGCCCACGCCCAAGCCGGACGCCCTGCTCGACCGCGAGGTCATCGGCAAGGCGACCACCAACCGCGAGGCCAATGTCCGCGTGAAGCCGGCCTCCGGCGGCAAGCTCGTGCGCCAGCTTTCCAAGGGCGTGAAGCTGCTCATCCTCGAAAAGTACGCCGATAAGAACGGCGATATCTGGTATGAGGTCGCCACGGAATCCGGCAAGACGCACGGCTTCGTCAGGGACTATCTGCTGGCAATGACGGAGATCGACCCGGATCTTGAGGCGAAGACCTACGAGGAGAAGGCGGATGCTGAGCAGTCTGCTCAGAAGGAAGCTGACGGCGAGGCAGAGTAAGCCGTATGCGCGCGGGCGGGCTGGCTGATGAGGCTGCCGCATGCGGTGCATCATGTGAAAACAGAAGCGGGCAGCTGATTGCGGCTGCCCGCGTTTTATCACAGGGAAAGAGATACAGGAGGAAACCATTATGCAGTATGAATCTGTGCAGGCCGCTCTGGCGAAGCTCAATGAGATGGAGTCCACGATGGCGGCGTATCAGCATGCGATGGGCGTGCTCGGCGTGGATGCTTCCACGGCTGCGCCGTCTGATTCCGCTGAGGCGCGCGGCGCGACGATGGGCGTGCTCAGCGGCGTGGTGTATGGCCTTGTGGCTAACCCAGAGAATAAAGAGCTGGCGGATTACCTGATTGCGCACGGCGATGAGCTGGACGCTGCATCCCTGCGCAGGGCGCAGCTGCTGCGCAAGTCCTGCGAGCAGATGTCCCGCATCCCGAAGGAGGAGCATGTCGCCTATGCGGTGCTGCTCAATCAGGCGGACAGCGTCTGGCGCAAGGCGAAGAATGAGAACGACTTCGCAGCTTTTGCGCCGCTGCTGGAGGAGATCGTCGCGTACAACAGGAAGTTCGCCGGCTACTACAACCCGGATATTCCCGCCTATGACGCCCTGCTCAATGAGTATGAGGAGGGCCTGACGATGGAGACGCTCGATGCCTTCTTCGCGCAGCTGCGCAGCGTGCTGGTGCCGCTGATTCACGCCATCGGGGAGAAGGAGCAGGTCGACGATTCCTTCCTGAACGCGTATTACCCGGTTGAGGTGCAGCGCGCCTTCTCCGACGCGCTGATGGAGGCGATGGGCATCGACAGGACCCGCTGCGCGATTGCGGAGACGGAGCATCCCTTCACCGCCGGCTTCAATAACCACGATGTGCGCGTGACGACGCACTACTATGAGAACGACGTTGCGTCCTCGATGTATTCTGTCATCCATGAGGGCGGCCATGCGCTCTATGAGCTCGGCGGCGACGACGCCTACAACGGCACGTCCCTGCAGGGCGGCGTGGCGATGAGCATCCATGAGAGCCAGAGCCGTTTCTATGAGAACATGATCGGCAGGGGGCTGCCGTTCATCCGCCTGATCTTCCCGAAGATGCAGGAGCTCTTCCCGCAGCAGCTTGAAGGCGTCACGGCGGAAATGCTCTATCGCGCGGTCAACAAGGCGCAGCCCTCGCTCATCCGCACGGAGGCAGACGAGCTGACCTATGCCCTGCATATCATGGTGCGCTACGAGCTGGAGAAGCAGCTCATCGGCGGCACGCTGCAGGTGAAGGACCTGCCTGCGGCATGGAATGCGATGATGAAGGAATACCTCGGCGTGGATGTTCCGGACGATGCGCGCGGCTGCCTGCAGGATACGCACTGGTCCGGCGGCATGATCGGTTACTTCCCGTCCTATGCGCTGGGCAGCGCCTATGCTGCGCAGATGTATGCCGTGATGGAGAAGGAGATCGGCTGCATTGACGAGCTGGTGGAGCGCGGCGAGCTCGGCCGGGTGACGCAGTGGCTGAAGGAGCACATCCATACCCACGGCTGCCTGTACAGGCCGGGCGAGCTGTTCGAACGCAGCTGCGGCAGGTTCGATGCGGCATACTACACGGACTACCTGAAGGCCAAGTTCACGAAGCTGTACGGTCTGTGAGCGGAGGCGGGCTGATGACGACACAGCAGATTGCATCGGCAAAGGAGCGCAGCGGCATTGCCCGCGCTGTGCTGGAGAAGCTGACGGACTGGTTCGGTATCGACGAAACGCGCGAACAGTATATCGCCGACAGCGAGGGGCAGCTCATGGTCGCTGCCATGGAGGGCGGCGAGCCCGTAGGTTTCCTCTGCCTGAAGGAGACCGGGCGCGATACGGCGGAGATCGCCGTGATGGGCGTTGTGCCCGGGCTGCACAGGCGGGGCGTCGGGCGCGCGCTGGTGAATGCCGCCAGAGAGGCCGCCGCTTCGCAGGGATATTCCTTCCTGCAGGTCAAGACGGTGAAGATGGGCTGCTATGCGGAGTATGACAGGACGAATCTGTTCTATCAGAGCATGGGCTTCAAGGAGTTCGAAGTATTCCCGCAGCTGTGGGACGAGGCGAATCCCTGTCAGATCTACGTGACGGCGTTGAAATAAACAGAGGAGCATGACGTGGTCATGCTCCTCTTGCTGTACATGGATTATTTCTTGGCGTACTTGTGAATCTGCTCCAGCACGGCCTTCGTGCCGTCGGCGTCCGGCAGTGCCTCCATCCGCTGGCGCAGCAGCGCACGCTCCTCCCACAGTTCCTCGATGGCGGAGGGGAGGGTCTTTGCGTTCAGCTCGCTCTGGATCATCACATGGGCGAGGCCGCGCGCCTTCAGGGAATTGGCGTTGAGTACCTGATCGCCGCGCCCGCTGTGATAGGGGATGAGCAGCGCAGGCTTCTTGAGCGCGAGGATCTCGGAGAGGGAATTGGAGCCTGCGCGGGAGAGAAGAATATCGGCGCAGGCAAAAGCGTCCGGCAGCTCGTCGGACAGATACTCAAACTGCTTATAGCTTCGCATGCCTGCGAGCGCCTCGTCAAGGTTGCCCTTGCCGCAGACGTGGAGGACGTCATACTTCTTCGTCAGCTCGGGAAGCGCCTCACGCAGCACGGCATTGACGCTCTGCGCGCCGAGGGAACCGCCGATCATCATCAGCACGGGCCTGCTGCCGTCAAAACCGGCGAGGGCGAGACCGCGCTCCCGTTTGCCGGAGAAGATGACGCTGCGCAGCGGCGTGCCCGTTTCCACGGCCTTGTCGCCCAGCAGCTTCGCGCACTCGGGAAAGGTGGTGCACACGGCCTTGGCAAAGGGCTTGCACAGCTTATTCGCCAGACCGGGGGTGATATCGCTCTCATGCATGACCACGGGCACACGGCAAAGCGCCGCGCCCACAACCACGGGAACGCTGACAAAGCCGCCCTTGGAGAAGACAATGTCCGGCTTGAGCCTGCGGATGATGGCAAAGCTCTGGCATGCGCCTGCGATCACGCGGAAGGGATCGGTGAAGTTCTTCCAGTCGAAATACCGGCGGAGCTTGCCGGAGCTGACGGCGTGATAGGTCACGCCGGCGATGGGCTCGATGAGCGTGCGCTCAATGCCGGCCTTCGTGCCGATGTAGTGAATGTCCCAGCCCTCTTTCTGCAGCAGGGGGATCAGCGCCTGATTGGGGGATACGTGTCCGGCGGTGCCGCCGCCTGTCAGTACGATGCGCCTCACAACAGGACCTCCTCAGTTGATCAAAGTGGCTATATTATACCAAGCGCGCTGGCGGCGGTCAAGCCCGGCGGGCGGGTATGAATACCCGCAGAAGCTGGAAACTTTGTGAAGGAGAAGACAAGATGGTGAACGGTTGACGGAAAGGATGCGTGAAATTGTCATAAGTGGATGAATTTTCAGCTATATTTCAAAATAATGTACGGTATTCACGGAATGTGTGATATAATGCCATACATAAGCGTAAGGTAACGATCCAGTTACGACGAGAAGGGGAAGAATCATGAACGATAAGATCAAATCCGAAGCGTCGCACAAGTTTCCCATGCGCCCGGTGGCTCCGCTTGGCGTGATCGCCATGCGCGGCTGCGAGAAGATCGGCAAGCGCGTCAATGAGTACCTGCTCAGCTGGCAGGACGCTACCACCGCCGACGAGGAGAGGCTGCACAGCTTCTATGGCTCCGACGTCGACGGCTTCCTGCTTGAGGCTGTCTGCCCCCGCTTTGGCACGGGCGAAGGCAAGGGCATGATCAAGAACTCCGTTCGCGGCTATGATCTGTACATCATCTGCGATATCGGCGCGTATCAGTGCACCTACAAGCTCTACGGCAAGGATGTCCCGATGACGCCGGACGAGCACTATGCCGACCTCAAGCGTATCATTGCCGCCGTCAGCGGCAAGGCATACCGCATCAATGTCATCATGCCGATGCTCTACGAGGGCCGTCAGCACCGCCGTACCGCCCGCGAGTCCATGGACTGCGCGCTGATGCTGCAGGAGCTCGTGAACATGGGCGTCTCCAATATCATCACGTTCGATGCGCATGATCCGCGCGTGCAGAACGCGATCCCGCTCAGCGGCTTTGACAACGTCATGCCGACCTACCAGATGCTCAAGGCGATGTGCCATACCTACAGCGATCTGCAGATCGATAAGGAGCACATGATGGTCATCTCCCCGGATGAGGGCGCCATCGGCCGCAACATCTACTACAGCTCCGCCATGGGCGTGAACCTCGGCATGTTCTACAAGCGCCGCGACTACACCCGCGTGGTCAACGGCCGCAACCCGATCATCGCGCATGAGTACATGGGCGAGAGCGTTGAGGGCAAGGATGTATTCGTTGCGGACGATATCATCGCCTCCGGCGACTCCATGCTCGACCTTGCGTATAACCTCAAGAAGCGCGGCGCCCGCCGTGTGTTCGCCGGTGCGACCTTCGCGTTCTTCACCAGCGGCCTTGAGGCGTTCAACAAGGCCTACGAGGACGGCGTGATTGACCATGTCTTCGCGACCAACCTCACCTATGCGCCGCAGGAGCTGCTTGACAGCCCGTGGTTCTCTCAGGCGGACATGAGCAAGTACATGGCCTACGTCATCGCGACGCTCAACCACGATCAGTCCCTGAGCTATCTGCTGGATCCGTGGAACAGGATCGAAAAGCTCCTGACCAAGTACCGCGAGGATCAGAAGAAGTAAACTGCATCATTGCAAAGCCCTTTCCGGCCGGGAGGGGCTTTTTCTTTGTGTTTTGATACAGCGCGGCATCAGCGGGCATAAGAATACCCCGTGCCGCAGGGCACGGGGTAAGGAATACGGGATCAGCCGCCGAAGAAGCTCTCTTCCTCATCGTTGTTCTCGATGATGGGTTCGGGCGTCGTCTTGGAAGCCTTCGGGGTACGGGTCGGCTTCGGGGTACGGGTCGGCTTCGGGGTGGCGGTGGGCTTGGGCGTGGCCTGCGCGGTCGCGCCGTCGATCTTCTCGCCGGCGGAGACGATCACGGCCTGCTCATTGTCCACGACCTGAATCGCGGTCTTGCCGACCTGCATCTCAAGCTCTTCGCCGTTCTCGTCGAAGAAGATCATACGGCAGGGCAGGGACTTGAGCTCGTCCGCCTGGCTGTCGTCATGGGTGCGGGCCCAGGTGCCGCGGATGTACTTGCCGTTCTGGAAGATCTCGCAGGTGCCCTGACCGACCAGCGGGATGACCGGGCGCTGCGGCGCGTTGTTGTACCAGGTCACGTCGGTGCGAAGCACGATCACGTTGGCGTACTCGGTGTTCATACCATTGAGAGCGTCGTAGTAGGTCTCGCCGTTGCGGAAGCGATCGTACTTGCCGGTGACCTCGTTGTAGTAGAACGCGGTGACGTACGCCGGATTGGTGGTCTTGTACTCGATGAGGATGGAGTCGACGTCGATGCCGTTCTGCTGCGGTTCATCGGTGAACTTGAAGGCATGGACGGTCGGCTCGCTCTCGAAGAGCGCGTCAACGGCGCGCAGGTCGATCTGCACATCGTGCGGGGAGACGTGGTTGCCGTCATGCTCGCGATGGAACAGGGAGCTGTAGTTGCGCTCGGTGCCCTCGATGAACGGGAAGACCCAGCGGCCCTTCACGCGGGCATCCTCATGCAGGCGGAGCACCCAGTCCACGACGTCGACCGTCGGGTGATAGCCGGAGAGATACCAGTTCTGCCAGCCGTAGAAGACCCAGACGCCGCCCCACATCTCGCGCAGGGAAGCCCACGGCACGCGGCCGGAGCGGACGGGGCCGGCGAAGGCCGGGATATCGCTCACGAACAGCGCGGCGCTGCGGGTGGAGCCGTCGCTCTGAACGGGCATTTCATACAGGATGTCGGCGGAGGCGACGCCCCAGTGCGGCAGCGCGTCCGGATGATTGTCGATGGTCACGAGGATGGGATGATAGTCGCCGTACCACGGCTCGCCGGTCAGCGGGCTGAAGCCTTCTTCGACGTCATTCTCCTCCGGGATGTCGACAGTGATCTTCATCGAAGAGGTAATGCCCTTGCTCGGAAGCTCCAGATAGTAGGATTCCTCGGCGACGGCGACGCTGCACAGAAGCAGACAGAGCGCCAGCGCAGCGGCGAGGATCCACTTGTTCATGTGATGCAAATCAAACACCTCCATAGTTTATGAACAGATACCAACCAGAATAATCATAACGCAAAAATGCAAATCTTTCAAGCCCTATTATAGATTCCTGTGCAGCCGCATGAACGCAGACTGCGCCTGTGCGCTACAATAAAAGGGAGAGGGGAAGCGGCGGACAGCATGCATCCAGAGGATAAAACGGAAGAAGAAAAAGCAAATATGCAATAGACAAATCTGAAAATGACAAATTTAGGCCCAATATGGGGTTGCAATCCTGCAAAATTGGATGTATAATAATTCCATAATTCATTTATGCTTACATTCCAGAGGAGGAATTCATCATGTCACTTGAGCTTTCACGCGTTTGCAGCGCGATTTCCCCGTCCCCGACGCTGGCGATTGACGCCCGGGCGAAGGAGATGAGCGCGGCCGGCCGCGATGTGGTGTCCTTCTGCGCGGGCGAGCCGGACTTCATTACCCCGCAGTATATCCGCACCGCCGCGCATGAAGCGCTGGATATGGGCCTGACCAAATACACCCCCTCCGCCGGTACGCTCGAGCTGCGCCGTGCCATCTGCGACAAACTCCTTTGCGATAACGCGCTGTCCTATTCGCCCAAGCAGATCGTTGTGTCCAACGGCGCGAAGTTTGCGATCTACGCCGCGCTGTGCGCCATCGTCAATCCGGGCGACGAGGTGCTCATCCCGACGCCCTGCTGGGTCTCTTATCCGGAGATGGTCCGTCTCGCCGGCGGCGTTCCGGTGTTCGTCCCCGCGACGAGGGAGAATAACTACATCGTCGATGCGCGCGACCTTGCGCCCTATGTGACGGAGAAGACCAAGGCGCTGCTCATCAACACCCCCGGCAACCCGACCGGCAGCATCTGGCGTCGCGAGCAGCTGCGCGACATTGCAAAGCTGGCCGTCGCCCGCGGCTTCTATGTCATCTCCGACGAGATCTATGAGAAGCTCGTCTATGACGGCGAGCAGCATACCTCTATCGCGTCCTTCGGCGAGGCGATCTACAACCAGACGATCGTGATCAACGGCGTCTCCAAGGCATATGCCATGACCGGCTGGCGCATCGGCTATGCGGCTGCGCCGCTGCCCATCGCCAAGATCATGAGCAGCCTGCAGAGCCAGGTCGCCAGCGGCAGCAACGCCATCGCGCAGTACGCCTGCGTCGAGGCGCTCACCAGCTTCAAGGGCGTCTCCGCTGTGGAGGATATGCGCAAGCAGTATGACCGCCGCCGCAAGATGATGGTCACCCGCCTCAATGCGATTGACGGCGTCAACTGCAACATGCCCAAGGGCGCGTTCTATGCGATGATGGACATCACCGAGCTCTTCGGCAAGTATTATGGCTATACGCAGGTGAACGACTCCATGACCTTCGCCGAGCTGCTGCTGGAGAATGCGGACGTCGCCATCGTTCCGGGCAGCGCATTCTGCTCCGAGGGCTTCTGCCGCCTGTCCTATGCGACCTCGATGGAGAATATCCAGCGCGGTCTCGTCCGTATCGCCGCCTTCATCGATGCGATGACCGACGAGCCGAGCGAGTTGCCGCATAATCTGCCTGCCGACCAGCAGGAGTAATCCCCGAATACAGTAAACGATCCGCTTTTTCAGGCGGATCGTTTTTCTGTGCGAATGGATGGGGTTATGGCTATGCGGAGAAGAGATCCATGTGATCAAGCAGCAGGCGCAGCATCTGAATATTGGCCTCAAACTGCGGGGCGAGCTTATCCGAGCCGGCGAAGGCCGCGACGCAGGTCAGCTCGATGGCCAGCACCATATCGGGCAGGGCCTGCCATTCCTCTGCTGTCAGAGGGGAAACGGCGTCGTATCCTGCCCAGATGGCGCGCACGACGTCAAAGAAGCGCAGCCGCATGGCGGGATCGGCATGGCGGAAGGCGTCGCAGAGGATGCCCGTCGCGGCATAGCACAGATCGAAGATCCGGGGCATGACCCGCGCAAGGTCGAAGTCAAGGAAGCCCACGACCCTGCCTTCATCAATCAGGATGTTGTCCGGATTCGGGTCGCGGTGGATAAGCTGCACCGGCAGACGGGGGAAGAGCGCGGCAGCGCGCGCAGCATAGGCGTCAAGCCAAGCGGCATCCTCCGCCGGGAGGCTGGCACGCGCCGTGGGGATGGCCCAGTCGAGCATGGTCTTGCTGTAATCCTCCTGCGCATAGAGGCAGGTGTCGCAGCGGCGCAGCGCGGCATGCAGGCGGGCGATGCCCTCGCCAAGAACAGCGCCTTCCTGCGGATGCTCCAGCAGATCCAGCGCATTGACCGGGCATCCAGCAGCGCGGCGCATCATCAGGTAGTCTGTATCGCCGCTGCGGAGCACATCCTCGCCGCTGAGCGTGGGGACAATGGGCGCGGCGAGGCCGTGCGCATGCAGCTGCTTGGTGAGCGCGGCCTGCCTGTGCAGCTCGCCCAGCGCGGAGGATGCGCGGACGAAGTGATCGCTGCCGACGGCAAAGGTGTTTTCGCTGCGGAAGCCTGTGTTGCTGTAATAGATATAGGTTACGGATTCGCCCTCAAGGCCCCATGCGCCGAGCAGGGCGGACAGGGTACGGATATCGGTCATGGTATGCTTCTCCTTCAGGTTCACGCGGGCGGGGCGGGAGGCTCTGTGCGTGCGCAGAAAGCGCGAGGGCGGGCAGCCGAATTCCTTGCGGAAGGCCTTATAGAATCCGGCGTGCGTATCAAACCCGTACGTCAGCGCAGCGTCAATAGCGCTCATGCCGCGGCTCATGTCGTATACGGCATGGAGCAGACGCCGGTAGGTGATGTACCGCCCGGGGCTCATGCCCGTCGCCGCCTCAAAGATATGGTAGTAATGGGAGAGGGAGAAGCCGGCGGCGTCTGCGAGCTCCTGCATGGAGATAGGCGTACGCAGGCGTTCCTCGATGGCGTCGATGCTGCTTTGCAGGATGTTCAGCGCATCCTCGTGCATGGCGGTTCCTCCCTTCGCGTTGTGTTCCTGCAGGTGAGTTTATTATAGCATGACGGGCTGACCAAAACCTTTCCTCCGTTCCGGATTCCTGCGGTCAATGGACGCGCGTCGATTTCCGTTGACATATGCGGGTATGGCATGGTAAAGTATATGTTACAGGTTTTGTAAATTGGGGCGTATGTCCCGTAATCGGGAGCGGATTCATCATGTTTGAACTGAAACTGGAAAAGAACTGGTATGATGCCATGGCGATGCGCAGCTCTGTGCGCAGGTATACCGGCGCGCCGGATAAGGCGCAGCTTGACCGCCTCGGCGTGCTGTGCCGCAAGCTCAGCTGGCAGGGTGTGACGGTGCGCATGTTCAGGGGCCCGGGCCTCAGGAGCAGCATCAAGGGCACCGATGTGTATGCCGTGATCGTCGCCAAGCAGGGCACGCCGATGGAGATGGAAGGCTTCATGGGCGAGGCGCTCGTGCTGGAGGCGACTGCGATGGGTCTTGGCACCTGCTGGCTGGGCGCGGGCTTCTACCCGGATATCGTCAGCCGCAACGTCAATCTGCAGAATGACGAGGCGATTCACTGCGTGATCGCGCTGGGCAAGGCGGATCTCAAGCCCGCTGAGCATAAGCGCATGCCGCTTGACAAGCTCTGCGGCATGACGGAGGAGCAGCTTGCTGCCCTTGGCGCGTGGCAGAAGGACGCCGTGCTCGCGGCGCGCATTGCGCCCAGCGCCATCAATATGCAGCCGTGGACGATCAAGGCTGACGGCGCGGGCATCTCCATTCTGGAGCGCGGCGTGCTCTACAAGAAGTATGCTGCGCTGGATCGCGGTATCTGCATGCTGCACGCCGCCGTGGGCGCGTATCATGCGGGTCGTGAGGCCATGTGGAAGAAGGTCGAGGGCGGCTACGCCATGCGCGCATAATCTCATCATGGGTTCTCCGGGGACGGCTTCGGCCGTCCCTTTTTTGCGTGGTGCGCGGGGGAATAGCGCCGCCGGCATCGGGGCATACCATCTGACAGAAATATGCAGGGGGCGGATGAACGATGCTCAACGGTTTTCTCAGGACGGTGATCCTGTTCCTTGTCACGGCGGTCGCCCTGCGCCTGATGGGCAAGAGGCAGCTCGCGCAGCTGCAGCCCTATGAGGTCGTGATCACACTGATGATCTCCGATCTGGCAACGCTGCCGATGGGTGACGTCGAGATCCCGCTGCTGGGCGGCGTGGTGGCAATTGCCACGCTGCTGCTCCTGCACAGCATCCTCAGCGCGCTCTCCTTCTGGAGTATACCGCTGCGCAGGCTGATCTGCGGGCGGCCGAGCGTGCTGGTGAGGGACGGGCGTATCTGCGAGAAAGAGCTGCAGCGCCTGTGCTTTGATCTGTCCGATCTGCTGGAGGGGATCCGCGCGCAGGGGCTGTCCGGGCTGCAGGAAACGGGCAGCGTTGTGCTGGAAACCAGCGGCGCGCTTTCGGTCTTCCCGTCCTCTGCGTGCAGGCCGGCTACACGCGGGGAGCTGGGGATGGAGGCGCGGTACGACGGCATTCCGCTGACGCTGATTCTGGACGGGCGGCTGCAGAAGCGCCCGCTGCAGATGGCGGGCGTCACGGCGGAGCGGCTGCTCCATGTCCTCCGGGCGGCGGGGGTTGAAGATGATAAGAAGGTGCTGGTCGCTGCGCTGGATACGCAGGGCATGCTGCTGGTGCAGGAGAAGGGCGACGACGGGCGCGTGCTGCATATGAGGCTGCTGGAGCAGGACGAGGTGAGGTGGTAGCATGAGCAGAAAGCTGCTGACGATTCTTTGCGTCGGGGCGCTGCTGGCGGCGCTGTGCCTGATGGAGCAGCGGGAGGTTCACAGCCTGACGGAGCATGCCCTGGCCGAGACGGCGGGCATCCTCGCCTTTATCCGGTCCGGCGACACTGCCGCGGCTATGGAAAAAGCCCGCACGCTTGACATCCTCTGGGATGAGCGTGCAGGCAGAATGGAGATGATGATCGACCACGGATCCACGGACGACGTCCGCTATGCGCTCTCACGGCTGCTGGCTGCGCTGGAGGGCGGGGACAGGACGGCGATGCTGATCTACGCGGGCGAACTGGAGGGCAGCGTGGAGCATGTGCGCGAGCGCCAGCAGATCACGCTGCAGAACCTGCTGTAGCTTACAGCGCGGCGACCTCGGCGATGATCGCGGCCTCGTCGGGCTTCATGGCCTCGAGCGTGCGGGAGAGGAGATCATCCAGCTCCCAGCCGAGCATCTGCGCGCCCTGCTCGATGACCTCGCGGGAGCAGCCGGCGGCAAAGCCCTTGGACTTGTACTTCTTCTTCAGGCTCTTCAGGTCCATATCGGTGATGCTGCCGGATGGGCGCATCTTCGCGCAGGCGCCGATGAGGCCGGTCAGCTCGTCACAGGCGAAGAGGACCTTCTCCATCTCATGCTCGGGCGCGACGTCGCTGCACAGGCCGTAGCCATGGCAGACCACGGCGTGAATGGTGCGCTCGTCGCAGCCGGCCTCCTCAAGCAGGCTGACGCACTTCTTGCAGTGCTCGTCCGGCCACTGCTCAAAGTCGATATCGTGGATCAGGCCGATCACCGCCCAGAAGTCGGCTTCCTCGCCGTAGCCGAGCTCGACGGCCATGCGGCGCATCACCTTGGAGACGGTGATTGCGTGGGTCAGGTGGAAGGATTCCTTATTGTACTTGCGCACAAGCGCAAGCGCCTCGTCATAGGTCATCATGGTATACAGCTCCTTTGGCTAGAATGGTATCAGTATACCAAGTGCAGCGGGATCTGTCAATTTATGCGGCAGGCAGGAAGAAGAGACTTGACGGCGAAATATACCTGAAAGAATTGCATAATGATGCATACACAGGAGGATATGATGAATCATAATGCTGCGGCGCTGGCTGCGCTGAAGGAGATGCTGCTCGGGCAGTACGAGGTGCGCAAGACCTATGATCAGAAGACGGCCTTTATCGGCTGGGCAGAGGAATACGCGAAGGAATGCGGCATGGAGATGACCGTGGAGGAGAGCGGGAAGACGGTGCGCTCGCGCAACCTGATCTTCGGCGATATCGGGCATGCGAAGACGCTGATCACCGCGCACTATGACACCTGTGCGCGCATGCCGTTCCCGAATTTCATGACGCCGGACTGCTGGCCGGTGCTGATCCTGACGCAGCTGGTGCTTCCGTTTGTCTTCTTCGGCGTGCTCAGCGGCGTCTGCGGCTATCTGCTGGCGAAGCTCACCCTGCTTCTCGGGCTGTCGGGGCTCATGTCGCTGCTGGTGACGGAGGCGCTGTATCTTGGTTTCATCGGCACGCTGATCTATCTGATGATCGCCGGCCCGCAGAATCCGCACACGGCGAACGATAATACCTCCGGCACGGCGCTTGTGCTGCTGGCGATGCGCGTGCTGGGTGCGCGCGAGGGCGTGGCCTATGTGCTCTTTGACAATGAGGAGAAGGGTCTGCTGGGATCGTCCGCGTTCGCCAAGAAGCATCCGTCGCTGCAGAAGCAGGCGTTTGTCATCAATCTGGACTGCATCAGCGACGGTGATACGCTGCTGTATGCGATGGCCAAAAAGGCAAAGGGCATGCCGCAGACGGCCGCCGTTGAGCAGGCGCTACAGGAGGCCGCAGCACGCTATGGCAAGGCGGTGCGCGTCGGCGCGAGCCCGAAGGTCGTCTATCCCTCCGATCAGATGGCCTTTGTGTATGGCACGGCGTTCGCTGCGCTCAAGGGGAAGCGCGTTCTCTATCTTGACCGCATCCATACCCCGAAGGATACGGTCTTCATGGAGGACAATCTGCTCTGTCTGCTGGAGGTGCTGGACAAGGCGACGGCGTGAGCTGATCCCGCAGAGCTGAAAAACCGCCGTGCTGCAGCGCGCTTTACGCGGGGAAGGGCGTATCCTTCCGACGGCGTCGGGATTGCAGCATGTTCGCTGCAGGGAACAACAGCAAGCCGGACGCTGTCTGCTGCTTTCGCACTGCCATGATCGGATGAAAGCGACAGATCCGGAGATGAAAGGGACAATATGAGAATAGGCGTCATTCAGGCATCCTCGCAGAGAGAAAAGAACGACGTGCTCTTTGAGAGCGTGAAAAGAGCGGCGGAATCTCATGGGCATGAGGTCGTGAACTTTGGCGTGTTTGCCGATTCGTCACAGGAGTTTTCGTATGTCGAGATTGCGGTCTGCGTCAGTCTGCTGCTGTCAAGTCAGGCGCTGGATTTTGTCGTTACAGGGTGTTCGTCCGGGCAGGGAATGATGCTGGCGTGCAATAGCCTGCCGGGCGTATTATGCGGCTACACGCCCACTCCGCAGGATGCATTTCTGTTTGGCAGAATCAATGGCGGCAATGCCGTATCGCTGCCGTTGGGTCTGAATTACGGGTGGCTTGGGGAGATCAATCTTGAGGTTACATTGGACAGATTGTTCGATGGCCCATTCGGCGAAGGATATCCCGCTCATGAGGCTGATAGAAAGAAGCGTGATTCAATGCTGCTGAAGCAGCTGAATCAGACAGCGAAACGGGGCTGGGCGGATATTGTGGATGAAGCAACTCCGGAATTGATGAGGAAAGCATTGAGCTATTTCCCTGTATATGACTATATCATGGACAACAGCGCTGATGAGGAACTGAAACACATGATGCGCTCTCATCGCTGAATTCTGAACCCGTATGAAAGCGGGCATCCGGTTTTGCCGGATGCCCGCTTATTCATGCAGTTGGGTATACGGGATGCTCTCACCGGCGAGGCTGTCTGGCCTTTCTGGCGGGGGTCACTTGAGCACGACGTTCTTTGCGCCCAGCATCGCGACGAGCTCGTCGATCATCACCTGCGTCGGCGCGACGCAGAGCTCGCGGGAGGCGCGCAGCTTGACGCCCGTGCTCTCGATGTAGAGCACGACGCCCGTTGTGCCGGGGTGTCGGCTGAGCACCGGGCGGATCATGGCGATCGCGCTGTCGCCGGGAAGGCGCAGGTAGAGCGTCGCGCCGGGGAGCGTCGCCGCGCGGACGGGGGCGGCCTTCACCTTGCTGTATTCGGCGTCCGATAGCAGCGGCTCCACGGAATCCAGCAGCAGCTTGGGATCCTCATCCTCGCGGATGGAGAGCCGGCCGGTGAGGATCACGGCGGTGTCGGGTGCCAGATCCGGACTCACGCGCTCAAGCACCTTCGGGAAGACGAGCGCCTCAATCGCGCCGGTCAGGTCCTCCAGCGTGGCGAAGCCCATCAGGTTACCGGACTTGGTTGCCTTCTGGCGGACCTCGGTGAGCATGCCGCCCATGGAGACCTTCATGCCGTCGTGGGACAGGCCGCCGTCCGGGCCCTCCATGAGCTCAGCGAGCGCAGCGGTATTCATGCTCATCTGCGCAAGGGCGGCGGAGTAGTCGCTCAGCGGATGGCCGGTGATGTACAGGCCGGTGACGTTCTTCTCGTGCGTGAGCCGTGTGCGCAGCGGGAATTCGGGGATATCGGGCAGGGGCGGGTTGGTCAGCTCCAGCATGCCGTCGCCGAAGAGCGAGAGCTGGCCGGCGATGGTGCTCCTGCGCGTGCGTACTGCGCCTTCCAGCGCCGCTTCATAGACAGCCATCAGCTGCGCGCGGCGCGCGCCCGTGCAGTCGAATGCGCCGGAGAGGATCAGCGCCTCGACGACGCGCTTGTTGACCTGCTCGTTGTCCATCCGATGGCAGAAGTCGAAGATATCCTTGTAGGGGCCGCCTCTGCGGCGCGTGCTGATGATGGAGTCGATCGCCTTTTCGCCGCAGGACTTGATCGCGCCAAGGCCGAAACGGATGCCCGGCCTGCCGTCTGCGTCCGTGCCGACGGAGAACTTGCGGCCGGACTGGTTGATATCCGGCGGCAGCAGCGGGATGTCGTGCTTGCGGCAGTACTGGGAGTATTCTGCGACCTTGCCGCTGTCGGAGGAGACGGAGTTAAGGAGCGCGGCGAAGAACTGCACGGGGTAATGCCGCTTGAGCCAGCCCGTGCGCACGGCGACCACGCCGTACGCCGCTGCGTGGGACTTGTTGAAGGCATAGGAGGCAAAGGCCGTCATCTCGGCGAAGAGCTGGTTGGCGATATCCGCCGGCACGCCGTTGCGCACGCAGCCGGGGACGGTGACCACGCCGTCCTCGACGAGGCCATTGATGAAGATCTCGCGCTCCTTCTCCATGACGTCGTGCTTCTTCTTGGACATGGCGCGGCGCACGAGGTCGCTTCGGCCGTAGGAGTAGCCCGCCAGATCGCGGACGATCTGCATGACCTGCTCCTGATAGACCATGCAGCCGTAGGTAACGGAGAGGATGGGCTCGAGCTTCTCGTGCAGGTAGTGGATGGGCGTGGTGGAGTGCTTGCCCTCGATATAGCGGGGGATGGAGTCCATCGGGCCGGGGCGGTAGAGGGAGATCGCGGCGATGATGTCCTCGAAGTTCTGCGGCTTCATATTGGAGAGGAATGCGCGCATGCCGCCGGATTCCAGCTGGAAGACGCCGTCCGTCTCGCCCTCGGAGATCATGTCGTACACAGCCTTGTCGTCAAGCGGGATATCCTCTGCGCGCATATCGACGCCCGCCTCGCGCATCAGATCCAGCGCGTCGCGGATGACCGTCAGCGTGCGCAGGCCGAGGAAGTCCATCTTCAGCAGGCCGAGGCGCTCAATGGTGCCCATCGGGAACTGGGTGGTGATGACCTCGTCGTTGCGCTGAAGGGGGACGTATTCGGTGACGGGCTGGTCGGTGATGAGCACGCCCGCTGCGTGCGTGGAGGCATGGCGGGGCAGCCCCTCCAGCGCGCGGCTCATGTCGATGAGCTTGGTGATGCGGTCGTTCTCCGCGTAGCCCTTCTTGAGCTCGGGGCTGAGGGTGAGCGCACGTTCCAGCGTCATGCCCAGCTCAAAGGGGATGGACTTTGAAACAGCGTCCACCTCGGCATACGGATAGCCCAGCACGCGGCCGACGTCGCGCACGACCGCGCGGGCAGACATCGTACCGAAGGTGATGATCTGGCTGACGTGGTCCGCGCCGTACTTGCGGGCGACATAGTCGATGACCTCCTGCCGGCGCTCATAGCAGAAGTCCACGTCGATATCGGGCATGGATACGCGCTCCGGATTGAGGAATCGCTCAAAGAGCAGGCTGTACTTGAGCGGATCCAGCTGCGTGATATGAAGGCAGTAGGCGACGATGGAGCCTGCGCCGGAGCCGCGCCCCGGGCCGACGACGATGCCCTGACTGCGGGCGTAATTGATGAAGTCCCACACAATCAGGAAGTAGTCGATGTAGCCCATCTTGGCGATAACGCCGATCTCGTATTCGAGGCGGCTGCGGGCTTCTTCCGTGACGGGCTGATACAGCTCGGCGAGGCCTGCCTCGCACAGGCGGCGCAGCATCTGCTCGCTGGTCTCCCCGTTCTCGGTGGGGAAGCGGGGCAGCTTCGTCACGCCGAAGGTGAAATCGACCTTGCAGCGCATGGCGATTTCGTGCGTGCGCGCGACGGCATCGGGCCATTTGTCAAAGAGCGCGAGCATCTCTTCCTCGCTCTTCACGTACAGCTGGTCGGTCTCGCGGCGCATGCGGTTGGTATCCTCGAGCGTCTTGCCCGTCTGGATGCACATGAGCACCTCCTGCGCCTCGGCGTCCTCGCGGCGCAGGTAATGGCAGTCGTTGGTGGCGACCAGCGGAATGCCGGTCTCCTCGCTGACGCGGATGAGCTGGGGAAGCACGCGCTTCTCGTCCTCCAGCCCGTGGTTCATGATTTCGATGAAGTAATTGCCCTTGCCAAAGAGCGCCTCCATCTCGCGCGCATGGGAGCAGGCGTCGTCAAACCGCCCGTCCAGCAGCAGACGGTCCAGCTTGCCCGAGAGGCAGGCGCTGCATGCGATGAGCCCCTTGGCGTATTTCTTCAGGCAGGCCATATCCACGCGGGGACGATAGTAGAAGCCGCGCGTCCAGCCCTCGCTGACCAGATGTATGAGGTTCTGATAGCCCTCCTGCGTCTCGCACAGCAGGATCAGGTGGTTGTAGCCGCGCATGCCGTTTGTGAAGCTGCGGTCGTCCATGTTCTCGCAGGTATAGATTTCGCAGCCGATGACGGGATGGATGCCGCGCTTCTTCGCCTCGTTGTAGAAGTCGACGACGCCGTACATGACGCCGTGGTCGGTGACGGCGCAGGCGTCCATCCCCAGCTCCTTGACGCGGTCCAGCAGCGGGCCGATCCGGTTTGCGCCGTCGAGCAGGCTGTATTCGGTATGCAGATGAAGATGTGCAAAGGCCATGGTCTGCTCCTTTTCGCTCAGTCGGGGAAGGTGATGGTCGCCAGAATGGGCAGCGCATCCTGCGCGCTCATCCTCGTCTCAAAGGAGATCTGATGCGATTCATCCCATGTTTCGTAGGTGTGCCAGGTCTCGATGGCGTCGCCGTTCTGTACAATGGCGCTGTACTGCAGGAAGCGCCGCCCGCCCAGCGTGCGCAGGCGGACGTCCTGCGCGCCGGCGGCGATATAGTGGCTGACGACCTCCTGCTCGCCGTAGCTGTCCAGCCGGTCTCCGCTCGCATTGTCATAGCAGAAGATATAGAGCTCGTGCCCGTCGCCGAAGACGCAGCCGGCGAACAGCGCCTCGCCGCCCTCGGCGTGGTTGTTGGTCGTATAGTCCGCCATGCTGTAGCTGTCCGGGACGGTGAGAATGAAGCCGTATTCCGAGAAGTCAATCGTCTGCCCGCCGGCAATCGGGGTGACCGTTTCGCTGTGTGCATCGTACAGGCGCAGGCCGAGCGCAATGGCGCAGCCGGCCAGAAAGCATACGACCAGCGACAGAACATATTGAAGGAAGTATTTCCTGTTCATAGAGCTCCTTGCCGCGGGGTGTGACCCGCGCGGATCGTTTTCTTCATTGTACGTCCTCCGGCTTTTGCTGTCAATGGCAAGCGGGAAAAGAGCCTGAAGATGGGGACGAAAAGGAAAAATATATTGGATAAAACGTAAAATATAGTTGACGTTTGCGGGCGTCTGCCCTATACTATAGGGACACATCGGAATGCACATGGGCGGCTTGGACAGGCTGCCCGTGCGAAAGGAGGCGTCCCGCATTTGAAGAACCTTCGCATGAAGGCGGCGCGCGTGAGCTGCGATCTCTCGCAGGAGGATCTGGCGCAGCGCGTGGGCGTGACGCGGCAGACCATCGGCATGATCGAAGCCGGGCGGTTCAATCCGTCGCTGGCGCTCTGCGTGGCGATCTGCCGCGCGCTGGGCAAGACGCTCAATGATCTTTTCTGGGAGGAGGGGGATGCCGTATGAGTCTGTTCCATGGGAAGAAAAACGTCCTTGACGAGCGCGAGATGCAGGAGCTTTACGGTATTGAGCACCGCGCCCTCTGGGGGATGTATCTGCTGCTGTGCGCGGCGATTGTGGCTCAGCTGCTTATGGGCGCGCAGGCGGCGCAGCTGGCGGGCGAGGTGATCGTCGTGGCCGCGGTCAGCGTAGGGCTGATCATTGCCTATGCGCGCAAGGGCATCTGGGACGACGACGCAAGGCCCAGCCGCCGGGGCAATGCGGTGTATGCCGCTGTATCGGCTGTTGGCGTGGCTGCGGTCGTGCTGGGCGTGCGCGGCAGCATCGGCGCGGCGCTGATGACGGGCGCGGCGATGTTCATCGCCTGCTATGCGCTGCTGACGGCCATGATGGCCTGTGTCCGCCGCAGGCAGGAGGCCCGCAGCCGCGAGCTGGAGGACGACTGATCCCGCCGGTAGGCGGTATAAAAAAGCATGTACTGAACAGAAAGAAGGAATCATCTATGGAAAAGAATAAGAAGCAGCCCAAGTATCAGGATATCGGCGGTCAGGCCGTGATGGAGGGCGTCATGATGCAGAGCCCGGCGAACGAGTCGATCGCCATCGCCGTGCGTAAGCCGAACGGGAAGATCGTCGTCACCTGCGAGCACCGCGTCCCGGCGGCGAAGAAGCACCCGTGGATGGGCTGGCCGATTATCCGCGGCTGCGTGAATATGGTCGCCATGCTCAAGATGGGCATGCAGACGCTGGATAAGAGCACGCAGATGGTTGGCCTCCTTGAGGAGGAGCCGACGAAGTTTGAAAAGTGGCTGGCGAAGAAGCTCGGCGCGAGCGTGGACAAGGTCGTCATGGCGGTGGCGATGGTGCTTGCCGTGGTGCTGAGCCTTGGCCTCTTTGTCGCGCTGCCGACTGTGGCGGCGACCCTCGCCGGCAAGCTCACCGACAGCCGCATCCTGATCAATCTCATCTCCGGCGTGGTGCGTATTGCGATCCTCGTGCTGTATATCTGGGGCGTGGCGTTCATGCCGGATATCAGGCGCGTGTTCATGTACCACGGCGCGGAGCATAAGACCGTCTACTGCAACGAGGCCGGCCTTGAGCTGACGCCGGAGAATGCGAAGAAGTTCTCCCGCCTCCATCCGCGCTGCGGCACGGCGTTCCTGTTCCTCGTCATGTTCATTTCCATCCTGATCGGCTCCGTGGCGGATCAGCTGATCTACATGATCTTCGGGATCGAGAAGATGGGCTTCCTGCTGCGCTTTGGCCGCAGCCTGCTGCTGCTGCCGATGATCACGGGCGTCTCCTACGAGGTGCTCAAGGGCCTTGCGCATGCCGGCGACAGCCTGATCGTGCGCATCCTGCGCTGGCCGGGCCTGCAGCTGCAGCACCTGACCACCCGCGAGCCGGATGAGAAGATGCTGGAGGTCGCTATCGCCGCGATGAAGGCCGCGAAGGCCGGCGCGGACCGCTATGCGCAGGAGCTTGACGCGGGCGTGAGCGTCTATGTCGAAGGCGAAGAAGAGCAGAAGGACGAAAATAAGGAAGAGCCGCAGGCGTGACGGAGGGAACGATGACCATCCGCGAGGCTGTGAGGCGTGCGGCGGCGCGCTTTGAGCAGGCCGGCGTGCCCGACGCTGCATACGACGCGCAGCTGATGCTCGCGCATCTGCTTGGCGAGGACAGGCTGCGCATGCGCCTAGACGACATGCGGACGCTCGACCCCGCCGTGCAGGCCGCCTATGAGGCGATGACCGCCCGGAGGGAGGCGCGCGAGCCGCTGCAGTATATTCTCGGCGAGACGGAGTTTATGGGGCTGACGTTCCATGTCGAGCCGGGCGTGCTGATCCCGCGATTTGATACGGAGATCCTGTGCGAGGAGGCGCTGCGCATCCTCGGTAAACGCGGAGGCCGCGTGCTGGATATCGGCACGGGCTCCGGTGCGCTGGCGGTGTCCATAGCAAGGCTCTGCCCTGCGGCGCAGGTGACAGCGGTGGATATCAGTCCCGATGCGCTGGCGATCGCAGAGCGCAACGCGAAGGCGAACGGCGTGAGCGTCCGCTTTGTCAGGAGCGACTGCTTTGCTGCGCTGGCGGGGGAGAAGTTTGATATGATCGTTTCCAATCCGCCGTATATTCCGCCGCATGAGATGGCGGAGCTGATGCCCGAGGTGCGCTGTGAGCCGGAGCTTGCGCTCGCCGGCGGGGAGGACGGGCTCGTCTTCTACCGCAGGATTGCGCAGGAGGCGCCGGCCTATCTGAACGACGGCGGCGCGCTGCTCTTTGAGATCGGCTGGCAGCAGCGGGACGATGTCTGTGCGCTGCTGCGGGCACATATCGGAGAGCCGTATGCGCTGCGAGACTGCGGCGGGAACTGGCGCGTATGCGCCGCGATCCATTCGGCATAACATAGGGTAACAGAAAGCATGGGTATAAAGGGGGGAGAGGCATGCTGGACAGACTTGACTGGGTGCATCCGCGCTTTGAGGAGCTGGGCGTGCTGCTCTCCGAGCCGGACGTCGTGCAGGATCAGGCGCGCTGGCGCAGCCTGATGCGCGAGCACAGCCAGCTGGAGCCGCTGGACGCCGCCGTGCGCCAGTATGAGGCGCTGCTCGCCCAGAAGGAGGATGCGCTCTCCATGCTCTCCGACCCGGATATGGAGGACATCGCGAAGGAGGAGCTCGCCCGTCTGGAGGACAGCATCCCGCAGACGGAGCAGCAGATCCGCCTGCTGCTGCTGCCGGAGGATCCGGACGCGGAGAAGAACGTCGTCGTGGAGATCCGCAGCGGCGCGGGCGGCGAGGAGGCAGCGCTCTTTGGCACGATGCTCATGCGCATGTACGCCAGATATGCGGAGCGGCAGGGCTGGCGCGTGGAGATGATGGATGCGAACATGACGGAGCTGGGCGGCGTGAAGGAGGCGGTCTTCTCCGTCACGGGCAGCGGCGCATACAGCCGCCTGCGCTATGAGAGCGGCGTGCACCGCGTGCAGCGCATTCCCGTCACGGAGAGCAACGGCAAACGGCAGACATCCACGGCGACGGTCGCTGTGCTGCCGGAGGCGGAGGAGGTCGACGTGCGCATCGATCCCGGCGATCTGCGCATCGACGTATACCGCGCATCCGGTCACGGCGGGCAGTACATCAACAAGACGGATTCCGCCGTGCGCATCACGCATCTGCCGACCGGTGTTGTCGTGACCTGCCAGGATGAAAAGAGCCAGCTCAAGAACAAGGAGAAGGCGATGCGTGTGCTGCGCGCACGGCTCTATGAGCGCCTGCAGAGCGAGAAGGACGAAGCCTACGCCGCGGACCGCCGCGCGCAGGTGGGCACGGGTGACCGCAGCGAGCGCATCCGCACCTATAATTTTAACGAGGGGCGCGTCACGGACCACCGTATCGGCAGGACAATCTATACGATCGACGCCTTTGTGGATGGGGACATGGACGAGATCCTCGACGCGCTGATCTTTGAGGATCAGCAGCGCAAGCTCAAGGCGCTCAACATCGGATGAACGACGCGCCCCCGGGCGCAATTGAGAAGGTAAGCGAACATGAAGACACAGGTATTGCCTGTCAATGAAGAGTCCCTCGCGCTCGGCGGGAAGATCCTGCGCGAGGGCGGGCTGGTCGGCATGCCGACGGAGACGGTCTACGGCCTCGGCGCGAACGCGCTTGACGCGAAGGCCGTGCTGTCGATCTTCGCGGCGAAGGAGCGTCCGGCGGATAACCCGCTGATCGTGCACGTCGCCTCTGTGGATCAGGTGCCGCAGCTCGTGCGGGAGATCCCGCCGGCGGCAAGGGCGCTGATGGATGCATTCTGGCCCGGCCCGATGACGCTCGTGCTGCCCAAGGCGGACTGTATTCCGCACGAGGTGAGCGCGGGGCTTGATACGGTGGGCATCCGTCTGCCTGCCAGCGGGGCAGCGCGCGCGCTGATCGCCGCCGCCGGCTGCCCGGTCGCCGCGCCCAGCGGCAACAGGAGCGGACGACCCAGCCCGACAACGGCGCAGCATATGCTCGAGGATATGGACGGGCGCATCCCGCTGATCCTTGACGGCGGTGCGTGCGAGGTCGGCGTGGAGTCCAGCGTGATCGATGCGACGGGCGATGTGCCGGTCGTTCTGCGCCCGGGCGGCGTCACGGCGGAGATGATCCGCGACGTGCTGGGGCGCGTGCAGGTGGACGAGCATGTGATGAGCCCCCTTGAGGAGGGCGAGGCCGCGCGCTCTCCCGGCATGAAGTATAAGCATTATGCCCCGAAGGCGAAGACCGTCATCTATGAGGGCGAGGCAGAGCGCGTGATTGCCGCGATCTGCGCGCGCTATGACGGGGCGGAGGCAGCCGGCGAGCGCGTGGCGATCCTCGGCTTTGACGAGCATGACTTCGGCGCGCGCACGCGCATCAGCCTTGGCCATGCGGCCTGCCCGCAGGAGGCAGCGTCGAAGCTGTTTGCCGCGCTGCGGGAGCTGGATGAGCGCGGGGAGACGCTTGCACTTTGCGAGGCGGTGGATATGGCGGGCATCGGCCTTGCTGTGATGAACCGCATGGGACGGGCTGCGGCCTTTGATATTGTGCATGTATGATCTGCAGATGCTTTGACCCGGTCTTCGCCCCGGAGGCGCGGGTAATGATCGTGGGCTCGATGCCCAGCGTAAAATCACTCGCGGATGCGCAGTATTATGCGCACCCGCGCAACGCGTTTTGGCCGATACTGTTTGACATCTTCGGCGATATCCCTCATAATGATTATGAACGGAAAAAGGCGCTCATCCGCGGTCACGGCCTTGCGCTGTGGGATGCGGCGGCGCTGTGCGAGCGCGAGGGCAGCCTGGACAGCAGCATGCGCGGCGTGGTCTATAATGACTTTGCCGGGCTGTACGCGCAGTGCCCGGGTATTCATACCGTGCTGTGCAACGGGGGGACGGCGCATGCGCTGTTCATGAAGTCCGGCGGCGCGGGGGAGCGAAGGGTAATCCGCATGCCGAGCACGAGCCCGGCGTATACGATGCCCTATGAGGAAAAGAAACGGATCTGGAAGGAAACGATCCTTTCCGTATTGTGACAGAGATACCAGAGGACAGGGAGGCGGTCTTTGCATGAATATCGTTGACATGATTCTCAGGAAGAAGGAAGGCAAGGCGCTCACGCCGCAGGAGATCCGCGCGTTTGCGCGGGGCGCGGCGGATGGCAGCATCCCGGATTATCAGCTCTCAGCCCTGCTGATGGCGATCTGCTTTCAGGGGATGACGGCGGAGGAAACGGCCTGCCTGACGATGGAGATGATGCAATCGGGCGACGTGGCGGATTTGTCCGCCATTGACGGCGTCTGCGTGGACAAGCACTCCACCGGCGGCGTGGGCGACACCACGACGCTCGTGCTCGTGCCGCTTGCGGCGGCCTGCGGCGCGAAGGTGGCCAAGCTCTCCGGCCGCGGCCTCGGTCATACCGGAGGAACGCTGGACAAGCTGGAGAGCATCCCCGGCTGCTCGATTGAGAAGACGCAGGCGGAGTTTGTCCGTCAGGTGCAGGAGATCGGCTGCGCGGTCATCGGCCAGAGCGGCGAGATCTGCCCGGCGGACAAGGCGCTCTATGCGCTGCGGGACGTCACCGGCACGGTGGGCAGCATCCCGCTGATCGCCTCGAGCATCGTCTCCAAAAAGCTGGCCAGCGGCGCAGGCGCGATTGTGCTGGACGTGAAGACGGGCAGCGGCGCGCTGATGCAGACGGTAGAGGAATCCATCGAGCTGGCAAAGGCCATGGTCGATATTGGCGCGCTGGCGGGGAAGCCGATCCTCGCGCTGGTGACGGGCATGGATCAGCCGCTCGGCACGCATGTGGGCAATGCGCTGGAGGTCAAAGAGGCCATCGACATCCTTGCCGGGCGCGCGGGCGGCGATCTGCTGGCCGTCTCGCTGGAGCTGGGCAGCCGTATGCTGGTGGCCTGCGGCATCGCAGCGGACGTGGAGGCGGGCAAGGCGAAGATGCGCGCGGCGCTGGAGAGCGGCGCAGGCCTCGCCAAGCTGGCGGAGATGATCGCGGCGCAGGGCGGCGACCCGCGCGTCTGCGAGGACACGGCCTATCTGCCGCACGCCGCGTATAAGATCAGCGTGCCTGCGCCGTGCAGCGGCTATGTCGCCGCGATGGATACGACGCAGATCGGTTACTGCGCGCAGGATCTGGGCGCGGGCCGCAAGCAGAAGACGGACGTCATCGACCCCGCTGTGGGTCTTGTGATGGATGTGCGCCTTGGCGACCGGGTGCAGGCAGGCGACAGCCTCGCCACGCTCTATCTCAACAAGCCGGAGCTGGCTGCGCCGACGATTGCCCGGATGCAGGCGGCTGTTACGATCACAGCGGAGCAGCCGGAGCTGCCGCCGCTCCTGTATGCGGCCGTATCCCATGAGGAGATCATCCGCTACGCATAAAAGAGCAACGACAAATCACACACTGGGCGCGCAGGCAGCCTGCGCGCCCGATGTGCATACAGAGGGAATATGAAGAAGGATCAAAAGAACAGCAGAAGGACGCGCCTGCTGCTGCATCATCTGCGCCCTGCGGCGTCTGCTTTTGCGCTTGGCGTGGGCGCGTCGTTCGCGGCGACGATGCTGCGGACGGTTTTCACGCAGGTCATCCGCTTCACGGTGGACGGCGTGCTCCTTGGCGAGACGGCGGGGCTGCCGGCGTGGCTGGCGGCGCTGGAGCCGGGGAAGATGCTCGCAGCGGCCTGCGCGCTGGCGGCGGTTGTGGCTGTGCTGGAGTTCGCTGTGGGCTTCATCCACGATTCCAGCCTGCCCAAGGGATCGGAGCGCTTTGTCAAGTCCCTGCGCGATTCGCTCTACAGCCATATTCAGCGCCTGCCCTTCAGCTGGCATGCGAAGAATCCGACGGGCGATATCATCCAGCGCTGCACCTCGGATGTGGAGGTTGTGCGCGCGTTCATTGCCGATCAGGTGGTCGAGTTTGTGAGCACGATCTTCCTGATTGCCGTGTATATGACGATGATGTTCACGATGAATGTGAAGATCTCGCTGCTGGCGTGCGCGTTTGTGCCGCTGGTCGTGGGCACGTCCATCTACTATCACGGCAAGATCGGCAAGAGCTTCACGGAGTTTGACGAGTCGGAGGGTGCGCTCTCCTCGATCGTGCAGGAGAACCTGACCGGCGTGCGCGTGGTGCGCGCCTTTGGCCGGGAGAAGGACGAGCTGGAGAAGTTCCGCGCGCGCAACAGCACGCACACCACGCTCTGGATGAAGATGGGCCATATGATGTCCTCCTTCTGGACGTTCGGCGATACGGTCAGCTTCGTGCAGCTCTTCCTGGTGATCATCCTCGGTGTGCATATGTGCGTGGGCGGGGAGATCACGCTGGGTACCTATCTGGCCTTCATCAACTATACCAAGCAGATGAACTGGCCGGTGCGCGGTCTTGGCCGTGTGATTACGAACATGAGCAAGGTCGGCGTGTCCATCGACCGCCTGCTCTATATCATCGAATCCGAGGAGGAGCATGCGCCGGCGCAGCCGAAAAAGGCGGATATGCGCGGCGAAATCCGCTTTGAGAATGTGAGCTTCGCTTATGAAGAGAAGCCCGTGCTCCATGACGTCAGCTTCAGCATTCCCGGCGGCTCGACGCTGGGCATCCTCGGCGGGACGGGCAGCGGCAAGAGCACCATTGCGCTGCTGCTTGCGCGGCTGTATGACCCTCAGCAGGGCGTCATCCGTATCGACGGCGTCGACCTGCGCGACATGGACCAGAAGACGCTGCGTCGCAGCGTGGGCGTCGTGCTGCAGGAGCCGTTCCTCTTCTCGCGTACGCTGAAGGAAAACATCATGATTGCCGCGCCGGACGCCGCGCCGGAGCAGGTGGACGCCGCGGTGAAGGATGCATGCCTGTATGCGTCCGTGCAGGAATTCCGCGACGGCTATGAGACGATCGTGGGTGAGCGCGGCGTGACGCTCTCCGGAGGCCAGAAGCAGCGCACGGCTATCGCGCGCACGCTGCTCTCCGGCGCGCCGGTGATGGTGTTTGATGATTCGCTCTCCGCGGTCGACGCGAAGACGGATGAGGCGATCCGCACCCGGCTGCGCAGCGCGGCTGGCGGCTCCACGCTCATCCTGATTGCGCACCGCGTATCCACGCTCATGCAGGCGGATCAGATCATCGTCCTTGAAGACGGCAGGATCGCCGAGCGCGGTACGCATGAGGAGCTGCTCGCGCTGGGCGGCATCTATGCAAAGACGGCTGCGATGCAGAGCGCCGGAGGGGAGGGAAGCAGCAATGGCTGATCGTCATGAGTATGCAAAGGCGTTTTCGCTGAAGCCGTGGCTGCGGCTCATCCCATGGACGAGGGCGGCGTGGCCTGCGCTGATTCTGTCCATTGTGTCCAATCTGTCGCTGGCTGTGATCGACTTCTATCTGCCGCTGCTGCAGAGCCGGGTGGTGGACGACTACATTACCGCAGGCACGCTGGAGGGCTTTGGCGGCTATATCGCCGTGTACGGCGCTATCGGCGTGATTCAGCTGATCCTCATCATCCTGTACTTCAGGGGATGCATGCACTGCGAGGCCCGCGCATGCGGCAGCCTGCGCGATGCGTGCTTTGTCAATCTGCAGCGGCTGAGCCTTGACTATCACAACGTGACCAGCGCGGGCCACAACCTTTCGCGCGTCATGAGCGACACGAGCAAGATCGCTGAGATGATGGCGTGGACGCTGTCAGATACGCTCTGGGGCTTTGCGTATATCTTCGGCGTGTTCTTCGTGATGGCGCGCCTGTCGATGAAGCTGGCCGTTGCGATGATGATCATCGCGCCGATCGTCGTGCTGCTGACCTTCTATTTCCAGAAAAAGCTGATCGTCCTCAACAGGCAGGTGCGCGCGGAGCATTCCAGAATCACCGCCGGGTATAACGAGGGCATCATGGGCGCGAAGACGAGCAAGACGCTCGCGCTGGAGGATAAGCTCTGCGGGGAGTTCGAAGAGGTGACCGGGCGCGCGGCCCGCGCCGGCATCCTGCATGCGCGTATGCGTGCGATTTACGTGCCGATGATCGTGCTCTGCGGCACGCTGGCGGCGAGCGCCACGCTCTACCGCGGCGGTCATATGGTGCAGGGCGGCGAGGTCACCTTCGGCGTGCTCAGCGCATTTATGACGTATGCCACGGGTCTGTTCCAGTCCTTCCGCTGGCAGGCGGCGCGCATCTCGCAGCTGATCTCCCTGCAGGCGAATATCGAGCGTGTGTCCGGGCTGATCCATGAGACGCCGACCGTCACCGACACGGAGGCGGTCGAGGCGAAGTACGGCGACTGCTTCACCCCGAAGAAGGAGAACTGGGAGCCCATGACCGGCGAGGTGACGTTTGAGGATGTGTCCTTCACCTATCCGGACGGCGGCGAGGAGGTGCTCTCGCACTTCTCGCTCCATGTTCCTGCGGGATCGACGATTGCAATCGTCGGAGAGACGGGCGCGGGCAAGAGCACGCTGGTCAACCTCGTCTGCCGGTTCTATGAGCCGACGGCAGGCCGTGTGCTGATTGACGGCGTGGATGTGCGCGAGCGCAGCCAGCTCTGGCTGCACAGCCATATCGGCTATGTGCTGCAGTCGCCGCATCTGTTCTCCGGCACGATCCGGGAGAATATCCGCTACGGCAGACCGGGCGCGACGGATGAAGAGATCATCGCAGCGGCAAAGGCCGTGAGCGCGGACCGGGTCGCAGCGAAGCTGGAAAAGGGCTATGATACCGACGTCGGCGAATGCGGCGACAGGCTGTCCACGGGCGAAAAGCAGCTGATTTCCTTTGCCCGTGCGGTCATCGCGCAGCCGAGGATCTTCGTGCTCGACGAGGCGACCAGCTCCGTCGACACGCAGACCGAGCAGATGATTCAGCATGCGACCAAGACGCTCATGGAGGGGACGACCTCCTTCGTCATCGCGCACAGGCTCTCCACGATCCGTCAGGCCGATCTGATCCTCGTGATCGACCACGGCAGGATCGTCGAGCAGGGCACGCACGAGGAGCTGCTCGCCCGCGGCGGCGCGTACCACGAGCTGTATACCACGCAGCTGAGCGCGCAGGAGCGCAATGCACTGGCATGATCATGGAAGAAACGGAGGCGGAGCGATGACAAAGAAGGAAGGCAGCTTCACCGAGCGTATCGCGGAGGAGGAGCTGCGCAGCGGATGCAGCGAGGCGGAGGAGATTCTTGGCAGCAGCGACCGGTTTGAGCGGCTGATGCTGCGCCTTGAAAAGAGGCTGCGGGCCGTGCCGAAGATCGGCGGCGCGCTCTCGGAGATTCCCGTGCTGATTTCCCTTGCGCGCAGCTATGTCAGCGGCGTCTACCGCGAGCCGCCGGTTGGCTCCGTGGTTGCGATCGTGAGCGCGCTGCTGTATTTTGCCAAGCCGCTGGATATCATCCCGGACGTCATTCCCGCGCTGGGCCTTATGGACGACGCGCTTGTGATCGGCGTATGCCTGAAGCTTGTGCAGACGGATGTGCAGGCATATCAGCGCTGGCGTGACAGCCGGGAACCGGACTATACCGTCCGCTGACGGCGGGACGGATTCGGGACGGATATCGCTTGACAAAACGGCGTTTCCACGCTATACTGTCTGCATCTGAAATGACGGAGAAGAGTACCCCCGCAGGGACGACCCAAAGAGAGATGCGCCGCCGGCTGAAAGCGCATCGGCCGGACGCAGGGCGAAGACCACCTCCCGATCGGGTCGCGAGGCGCGCGATACAGCGGCAAAGAGCACCAATCAGGGTGGAACCACGGGCAGATTCATTCCGCTCGTCCCTCGAACACAAGCGGGGGACGAGCGTTTTTTCGTCTCCCGGAGCAAACACTATCCGGGAACACAGAAAGAGAGGAACAGATCATGAAGGTCATCTACAAGGACGGCAGCGTGGCGGAATGCCAGCAGGACGAAGAGCTGCACATTATCCGCCATACGGCGGCGCACATTCTCGCGCAGGCGGTCAAGCGCCTGTACCCGCAGGCGCACTTCGCCTACGGCCCGGCGACCGAGAAGGGCTTCTACTATGACGTCGATCTGGGCGACGTGAAGCTCTCCGACGAGGATCTGCCGGCGATCGAGGCGGAGATGCAGAAGATCGTCAAGGCGAACCTGCCGGTGAAGCCGTTCGTGCTCAGCCGCGACGAGGCGATCAAGCTCATGGAGGAGCGCGGCGAGGTCTACAAGGTCGAGCACATCGGCGATCTGCCGGAGGATGAGATCCTCAGCTTCTATCAGCAGGGCGAATACATCGACATGTGCGTCGGCCCGCATCTTTGCTACACCAAGGCGCTCAAGGCGTTCAAGCTGATGACGCTCTCCGGCGCATACTGGAAGAACGACAAGAACAACAAGATGCTCACCCGTATCGGCGGCACGGCGTTCCGCAATCAGGACGAGCTCAAGGAGTACCTGCGCCTGCTGGAGGAGGCCGAGAAGCGCGACCATCGCCGCATCGGCAAGGAGATGGGCCTGTTCATGTTCTGCGAGGAGGGCCCGGGCTTCCCGTTCTTCCTGCCCAAGGGCATGCTGCTCAAGAATGCGCTGATTGAGTACTGGCGCGATATCCACTACGCGGCGGACTATGTCGAGGTTCAGACCCCGATGATGATGAACCGCCACCTGTGGGAGACCAGCGGCCACTGGGATCACTACAAGGACAACATGTACGCCACGAAGATCGATGACGAGGACTTCTGCATCAAGCCGATGAACTGCCCGGGCGGCGTGCTCGTCTACCGCGGCCAGCCGCACAGCTACCGCGACCTGCCGCTGCGCTGCGGCGAGCTGGGCCTCGTCCATCGCCATGAGCTCAAGGGCGCGCTGCACGGCCTGTTCCGCGTGCGCTGCTTCACGCAGGACGACGCGCATATCTTCATGACCCCCGAGCAGATCCCGGATGAGATCGCCGGCGTTGTGAAGCTGATCAATCAGGTCTACACGAAGTTCGGCTTTGAATACTTCGTCGAGCTGTCCACCCGTCCGGATGACTCCATGGGCTCCGATGAGGACTGGGAGGCCGCGACTAACGGCCTGAAGACCGCGCTGGAGAAGCTGAATATGCCGTACATCCTCAACGAGGGCGACGGCGCGTTCTACGGCCCGAAGATCGACTTCCATCTGCGCGACTGCCTCGGCCGTACCTGGCAGTGCGGAACGATCCAGCTGGACTTCCAGATGCCGCTCAACTTTGGCCTTGAGTATGTCGCCGAGGACGGCAGTAAGAAGCGCCCGATCATGATCCATCGCGTCTGCTACGGCTCCATCGAGCGCTTCATCGGCATCATCACCGAGCACTTCGCCGGCAAGTTCCCGACGTGGCTGGCTCCGCTGCAGGTGAAGGTCCTGCCGGTCTCCGACAAGAGCATGGACTATGCGAAGGGCGTCTACGAGCAGCTGCGCGCGGCGAAGGTGCGCTGCGAGCTGGATACGCGCAACGAGAAGATCGGCTACAAGATCCGCGAGGCGCGTCAGGTGGACCGCGTGCCGTATATGCTGATCATCGGCGAGAAGGAGATCGAGACGGGCACGGTGTCCGTCCGCGACCGCGCGACCGACCAGACGACCAGCATGACCATGGACGAGCTCATCGCCAAGCTGCACAAGGAGATTGCCGACCGCGTGTAATCGCGCAATGCGGCAGAATTTTCAGAAACGGCTTGACAAAGACACGGTTTTCTGATAGCATAATACCGCTTTCTGCGGGATGAGCGATCATCCGCAGCAACTTCATAACAGCCTTATCCAGAGTGGTGGAGGGAATGGGCCCTGTGAAACCCGGCAACCGGAGGCAGATCCGGTGCTAAATCCCACGACAGCAATGTCGGCAGATGAGGTGTGGTAACGTTACATTGCCGCCCTGAGTTTGCGCTCCGGGCGGCTTTCTTTATGGCAGACACATGAGGAGGAATTATCTTATGAGGAAACTGTTCACGTCCGAGTCCGTTACCGAGGGACATCCGGATAAAATCTGCGACCAGATCAGCGACGCTGTGCTTGACGAGATCCTCTCTCAGGATCCCTATGCCCGCGTGGCCTGCGAGACCTGCACCACCACCGGCATCGTGATGGTCATGGGCGAGGTGACCACCACCGCCACCTACCGCGTGGACGACATCG
>JAGBAV010000138.1 GCA_017938795.1 Clostridia bacterium | reverse complement strand
TGTTGCCGACGGCCCAGGTCGCCTTGTCAAGCTCTTCCCAGGTCAGCTTCTCGCCGTTGTTGACCTTGGCGGCAAGCTCCTTGCCGTACTCGGTCGGGGCGGCGTAGATCAGGGAGCGGTAGAAGGTCACCTGCTCGTCGGTCGGCAGGGTCTTGTTGGCCTCGCCGTTCCAGTCGGCCGGGTTGGTGCTGTCGTTGGACAGGCCGGCGCGGGTGGCGGTCAGGATGACGTCGACTTCCTTGTTCTGGCTGTAGATGGCGTAGGTGCCGCCCGGCAGCCAGCCGATGTCGATCGCGCCGGCGGCCATAGCCTCGCCGCAGGCTTCGTAGCTGGTGCTGACAGAGATCTCAACCTCACCGATCTCGTAGCCGAGGGTAGCCATCTCAGCCTTGACGAGCTCCGGCAGGTTCGCGGTGCCGGTGATGATGACGTCGGCATCCTTGGACGGCACGAACTGGAAGGTCAGTTTGTCCATCTTCACGGCGTCGGCCATGGCGCTGAAGGCGACCAGGCAGAGCATCGCGGCGAGGACGAGAGCAAGCAGCTTCTTCATGGTAGAATTACCTCCTCAAAATGGTCTGCGCACAGGGTGCGCAAAGTGAACATGCACATTATAGCACAAGTAACCCCGGGAAAAAAGGGAAATCTGCATCTTGTGGGAATATTTGGCAGAATATACAGTATGGAGCGTGAAATGATCCTTGCACGGCGGCGCGGTGTACGTTATAATGAAGCGCCCCGGCGAAACGGCGCTGCGGGCAGCCCATACAGAATGGATGAATGACTGCGGAGGATACGGACGATGAGAGAGGCTGTTGTCTCGTTTTTCAGGAATATGCGCAGGCCGAGGATGGAGCGCAGGCTTCCGGCGCTGTTTGCGAGCGTGTTTATGATGGGCGTGTGCGTGGCCGTGCTGGATAAGCTTGACATGGGCACGGACCCGTGCACGGTGCTGAACCTGGGTCTGTCCGATACGCTCGGCGTGCCCTTTGGCACATTCCAGCTGGCGATCAATACGCTGATGCTGATGATTGTCCTGCGGTTTGATCTGTCCCGCATCGGCGCGGGCACGCTGGCGAATATGGCGGGCGTTGGGTATGTGGCGGAGTTCTTCATGTGGCTGCTTAACCAGCCCACCGCGCTGCAGAATCTTTCCCTTGCCGCGCGCTGCGCGATCTTTGTGCCGACGATGCTTGTGTTTCTTGTGGCGGTGTCCTTTTATGTGGCGGTGGATATGGGCGTGGCGCCGTACGACGCGCTGCCGCAGATCATTGCAAGGCGCTGCCCGCGCGTGTCCTTCCGCGCTGTGCGCATGGCGTGGGATATCGCCGCGCTGGCGATCGGCTGGCTGCTGGGCTCCACAGTGGGCATTGCGACGGTGATTACCGGCTTTTTCCTTGGGCCGATGATCGCCTATATTTCCCGGAAGGTGGAGCCGTTTTTTAACTGAATGATCATGGGCGGAGCAATCCGCCCTTTTCTGTTCCTGAAAGGCATCTGCACAGGCAGAACCTGGAACCGGGAACGGATGTTGTGGAGAAAATGTGGAGAGCTAATGCGGATATATGGTAAGAATCTGAATAAAAATGGAAGAAGATATCCACAAATGATCAAAAATATGTGGATAAGTGGAGCCGAATAAAAGAATGAGACACAGAGAAGGGCGCGGGAGAAGCGGCGCAGTGTGGAAAAAACGGCGCATATGTGGTATACTAGGCAGAGTTTCCGCTCCGGATCAGACGGGCGGAGAACCGGAGGGATTATGAACGCCAGAAGACGGAGAAATATACCGATGCTCCTGCTGTCGTCGCTGCTTGGGCTGGTCTGCGCGGCAGCGCTGGGCGGTCTCTTTTATGGGACGATGGTTTATCAGCTTACGCCGGGCGCGGGCGGGGAGATGCCGGCGGCGGGCATGCTGGCCCCGCCGCCGCTTGATTCCGCTGTGGACGCCGCGTCGGTGTTCCCCGGGCTGCAGCTTCAGTTCGCCGGGGGCACGGTCACAGGCCGGCAGGCGGAGGACGTGCGCGTGGACGGCGTGCTCTGCCGCGCGGTGACGACGCAGTGGCTGACGGCGGACGGGCAGAGCGTGCGCACGGTCTGCGCCGCCCCGCAGGCGTATATCGCCGTGCTCGCACAGCAGGGCTACATGCCCCAGCTGATCACGGGCTATCAGCTCGCCGGGATGGACGCCGTCTATGAGACGCGCGGGGCAGAGGGGCTGCTCGCCGCGCAGAGCGGAGGGGCCGTCTATCTGCTCATCGGCCCGGCGGACGAGCAGCGGATGTATGCGCTCGGCGCGGCATGCACGCTTGCGGAAGCGGGCGGCTGAGCCAAACGGAAAACGGAAACAGAAAGGGCGCGCAGCTCCCTGACGGGGCTGCGGCGCCCTTATTCTATGAGCGGGAAGGAGTGCGGATACATATGCTTCCGGCTGCTTTTCCGCCCGCTCCGCCGGAAGGGACGCATGAAGGACGGCGTTGATACAGCGCATGTATCCGCCGGCTGCACAAATAGTGTGCATAAAAAAGGCGCCCGATGGCCGGGCGCAGGGCGATAATGTTACGGAATTTCACAGAAAGCAAAAAATATTTACAAAAATCGTCCGGAAACGGTTGACAGACCTTTAAAAATGGAATACAATACTATATTGCATCAGTATGCAAAATAGGCAAAGGTGTGCCCCTCCCATGGGACATCCCCGCGGCATTATTGTACAACGCTTTTCTCTGTTTGGCAATGGGCAGTTTAAGGCGTCCGCCTGTTTATGCATAAAAACCTTTGCAAGGCTTAGACAAGTTAGGGGTGATGGCATTCATGGTTACCGTCCGCGACGCGCACGAGGAAGCTGAAATCATGAAATACGTCGG
>JAGBAV010000137.1 GCA_017938795.1 Clostridia bacterium | reverse complement strand
TCATTTTCACCGGTGTAGATAAGGCCCATTACGTCTTTCATGGTGGGTATCCTCCTTACTGCGCATCGGCGTCAATCTGAACGCCGGCAGCAACTGTTTCGCCCGGGCCGATCTTGGCCATCGGGCCGACGACCGCGATCTTGCCGGTCTCTTCGCCGACGACGGCGCCCGCGCAGATACGGGCATTCTCGGCGACGATGGCACGGCGGACGACGGCGCCCCGCTCGATGACGGCGCCCGGCATGATGACCGCGTCGGTGATCTCCGCGCCGGTCTCAACGGTCACGCCCGCAAAGAGCACGGAGTGATTGACAACGCCCTTGACCTCGCAGCCCTCGGTGATGAGGGAGTCGATGACCTTGGCGCCCTCGGCGACGCTGTGCGGCGGCATGCCCGGGTTGCGGGCGTAGATGCGCCACTTCTTGTCATACAGGTCGATGGGCATCGGCATCTCCAGCAGGTCCATATTGGCCTCCCAGAGGGACTCGATGGTGCCGACGTCCTTCCAGTAGCCGTCGAACGTGTAGGTGAAGAGCCTCTGGCTGTCAGCGAGCATATCCGGAATGATGTTCTTGCCGAAGTCGTTGTCGGAGTTCGGGTTCTTCTCGTCCTGCTCAAGATACTTGCGCATCTTGCTCCAGCTGAAGATGTACACGCCCATGGAGGCCTTGTTGCTCTTCGGGTGAGCCGGCTTCTCCTCGAACTCGGTGATCTGGTTGTTCTCGTCGGTGTTGAGGATGCCAAAGCGCGGCGCCTCCTCCCACGGAACCTCGCGCACGGCGATGGACAGGTCAGCGTTGTTCTGGATATGGGAGGCGAGCATCGCGGCGTAGTCCATCTTGTAGATGTGGTCGCCGGAGAGCACGAGCACGTACTCCGGATCCCACTGCGCGATGAACGGGATGTTCTGGTAGATGGCGTTGGCCGTGCCCTTGTACCATTCGCCGGTCTTTCCGGAGTGGTACGGCGGGAGAATGTAGACGCCGCCGTTGGCGAGGTCCAGATCCCACGGGGAGCCGGAGCCGATGTACGCATTCAGCTCGAGCGGGCGGTACTGGGTCAGCACGCCGACGACGTCGATGCCGGAATTGGTACAGTTGGAGAGCGGGAAATCGATGATACGATACTTACCGCCGTAGGGAACTGCCGGCTTGGCGACGTTCTTGGTCAGGATGCCCAGACGGCTGCCCTGGCCGCCAGCCAGCAGCATGGCAACGCATTGCTTTTTCCTCATAGTAAACACACTCCTGTGAATTTGGGATTGTCGTGCTGTGAGTAAGGGGCAAAAGGACGCACGAACGGGCGGATATGCGCAGGGCATACCGCTCCACATAGCTGCATTATACCATAAACTATTCAAAAACGGAAGGAAAATCATATGACATTTTCATCAACCTATTGCCCGTCGATTTGATTTTATGGCAAAATATGTCCATGCGGGCGAAAATTGTCCCGCGCAAATCCGGCAAAAAGGATATATGCAAAGCGGATTCGCGATATTGGCAATGTGCGCGGAGAGCGCTTTGCAGGCAGGGGAAAGTCGCGCCATGAATTGCAAATCATCGTGGCATGCGGTATAATCTATGCGGATAAGTATGCAGATCATAAAGAAGGGACGGTCGTCGCGGCATGAGCACACAGAAGGGCGTCAGGATGCGGCTTGACAAGCTGCTTGGCATGCTCGGCGAGGGGACGCGCAGCGAGGCGCGCGACCTTGTGCGCGCGGGCCGCGTGCTGGTCAACGGCGTGCCGGCGCGGGACGCGGGGATGCAGGTGATGGCCGGGCAGGACAGCGTCGCGCTGGACGGGCGCGCGCTTGAATACAAGCCCGTGCGCCATGTGATGCTGCACAAGCCGCAGGGCGTGCTCACCGCCGCGCGGGACAAGAAGCAGCCGACGGTCATGGATCTGCTGCCGCCGATGTATGCGGCGATGGGCTGCATGCCGGCGGGACGGCTTGACAAGGATACGGAGGGGCTGCTGATCATCACCTCCGACGGGCAGCTGGCGCACAGGATCATCTCGCCGAAGAAAGAGGTCGGCAAGGTGTATCTGGCGCATGTGGACGGCCCGCTGGGCGAGGCGGATATACGCGCCTTCGCCGCCGGGCTGCATATCAGCGACAGCGACGGCGAATTCGACGCCGCGCCCGCCGTGCTGGAGATCCTCTCCTCCGCTGCGGAGCGCAGCGAGGCGCGCGTGCGCGTGACGGAGGGGAAATACCATCAGGTCAAGCGGATGTTCGCCGCGCGGGGCGTGCAGGTGGTCTACCTCAAGCGGCTGCGGATCGGCGCGCTGGCGCTGGACCCAGCGCTGGCGCCCGGGCAGTGGCGCGAGCTGGAGGATGATGAGATCGAGCTGCTGGAAACGGAGGCGGACTGATATGGACGGCAGGCTGCGCAATATGACGGCCCTGTATATCTCCCGCGGGGAGGAGATGCTCCTTCTCTACCGCGTGGGCTCGCGCGTGGTCGCGCCGAGCTGGTGCGGGATCGGCGGGCATTTTGAGAAGGACGAGCTGAATGACGCCCGCGCCTGCGTGCTGCGTGAATTGCAGGAGGAGACGGGGCTGACGCAGGAGGACCTGACCGGGCTGACGATGCGCTATGCCTGCATGCGCCTGAAGAACGGCGAGATCCGGCAGAACTACTATTTCTTTGCGGAGCTTGCGCCCGGCGCACGGGAGCCGCAGGGCTGCAGCGAGGGGCGGCTGGCATGGACGCCCTATGACAGGCTGCTTGGGCTTGAGATGCCGTTCACCGCATACGAGGTGATCCGGCATTATCTGCACACAGGACGATACACAGATGCGCTCTATGCCTGCGCGACGACGCAGCAGGGCGCGGTATTCACGCCGCTTCATGAATTCTGAGGCGGCGATACACGACAACGGAGGCTGGCATGGCTGAGCATTATTTCACCTCTGCGCCCACGAGCGGGCATGAGGAGCGGCATTTCAATCACGTCTTCGCGGGCAGGGTGCTGCACTTTGCGACGGACGCGGGCGTATTCTCCAAGCAGCATATCGACCCGGGCAGCGAGCTTCTGTGCAGCGCGCTGCCGGCGGATCTGACCGGCAGGGTGCTGGATATGGGCTGCGGCTGGGGCGCGATGACGATCCTGACGCTGGCGAAGTGCCCGTCCTGCCAGATCACCATGGCGGACGTCAACGAGCGGGCGCTCGCGCTGGCGAAGGAGAATGTTGTGGCCAACCGCATGACGGCGGAGGCTGTGCTCTCTGACGGCTTTGCGCAGATTGAGGGCGAGTACGACGCGGTGATCACCAACCCGCCCATCCGCGCGGGCAAGGCGGTCATCTATAAGATGTTCGAGGATGCGAGGACGCATCTCGTCCCCGGCGGGCGGCTCTATCTGGTCATCCGCAAGCAGCAGGGCGCGCCCAGCGCGCTTAAATTCCTCAAAGAGCTGTACGCGAAGGCGGAGGTCATCGAGCGCGACGGCGGCTACTGGATCATCGAGTGCGTGAAGTGATTCCGCGCCCGCATGGATACGGCATCAAGCCGCCCTGTGCTCAGGGCAGGGCGGAATGAGATACGGGAGGGCAAGGCAATGAGCTTTGACAAGGCATACTTTGACGCGGGCATTACCCGCGTCGGCACGCAGTGCGAGAAGTGGGACGGCATGATCGCCGCTGCGGGCGACCCGGAGATGATCCCGATGTGGGTCGCAGATATGGATTTCCCGTCCGCGCCGGCGATTCAGGAGGCGCTGCGGGAGGTGCTTGGCTGGGGCACATGGGGCTACACGATCAGCGGCCGGAAGGACGCCGAGGCGCTGTGCGCGTACTGGGCGCGCCGCCACGGCGTGACCATCGCGCCGGACGAGGTGCTGATGAGCCCGTGCGTGGTCACGGGGCTGCGCCTTGCCGTGCGCGCGCTGACGAAGCCGGGCGACGGCGTGATGATCAACCCGCCGGTGTACGGGCCGTTCTTCGGCTCGGTCAGGGGCAATGAGCGCGCGCTGGTGGAGAGCCCGCTCGCCGTCGGCGAGGACGGCCGCTACCGCATCGATTTCGCGGATATGGAGCGCAGGCTCGCCTCGCGCGAGGCGGCGGCGGTGATGTTCTGCTCCCCGCATAATCCGTGCGGCCGCGCATGGACGCGGGAGGAGCTGGCTGAGCTGGTCGCGCTCTGCCGCAAGTATGGCGCGCCGCTGATCTGCGATGAGATCCATGCCGATTTCGTCTTCGAGGGCAGCCATCACAGCATCCTGACCATCGAGGGCGCGGAGGAGATCGCCGTCATGCTCTGCGCGGCGAGCAAAACCTTTAACGTTGCCGGCCTGCAGCAGAGCAGCATCGTCTGTAAGAACCCGAAGATGCTGGAGGCGATCCGCAATGAGATGGACGCCGCCGGCGTGAAGGCGGGCAATGCCTTCGCCCTCGCGGCGACGCGCGCGGCGTATACCGCCTGCGACGAGTGGCTCGACGGGCTGAAGGCGTATCTGGTCGATAACCGCGACTTCGCGATGGCGTATATCGCGGAGCATATGCCGAAGGTGAAGGTGACGCCGCTGGACGCGACATACCTGATGTGGCTTGACTGCAGCGCGCTGGGGCTGGAGCAGCAGGCGCTGCTTGAGAAGCTGGCGGCAGCGCATGTGAAGGTGAACGACGGCCTCTTCTTCGGCGAGCATGGCCGCGGGTTCATCCGCCTGAATATCGGCTGCCCGAGGGCGCAGCTGGAGCGCGCGCTGGCGCAGATGAAGACGGTGCTCGGCTGACGCTGCGAAGCACCGTGCATTGTCCGCAGAGAATGAATCCATACCCCCATAGTTCGGAGATGGGGTTTGGGGATGACATCCCCAAGCAGGTTTGGGCGGCAGCCCAAAAAGGCAGCGGAGAGCATGATGGCGTCGTGCATCGTCCGCAGAGAATGAATCCATACCCCCATAGTTCGGAGATGGGGTTTGGGGATGACATCCCCAAGCAGGTTTGGGCGGCAGCCCAAAAAGGCAGCGGAG
>JAGBAV010000136.1 GCA_017938795.1 Clostridia bacterium | reverse complement strand
CGGCCACCTCCGGGTGGGAGAAGGCCAGCTTCTGGACCAGGGCAAAGACAGCAGCGCCCTCGGCGGCATCCCGCTTCATGAACTTCAGGCGGGCGGGGGTGTTGTAAAAGAGGTCCCGGACCACCAGGGTGGTGCCCAGGGGACAACCCGCCTGGTCCTTGGAGATGACCAGCCCCCCCTCCATGGACAGGGAAGTGCCCAGATCCTCCTGAGCAGTCCGGGTGAAGAGCTCCACCCGGGACACAGCGGAGATGGCGGCCAGAGCTTCGCCCCGGAAGCCCAGGGTGCCGATGGCGGCCAGGTCCTGGTCGGTGCGGAGCTTGGAGGTAGCATGGCGGAGGAAGGCGGTCTCGCACTCGGCCCAAGGGATGCCGCTGCCGTTGTCGGCCACCCGGATGAGGGACATGCCGCCTTTTTGAATCTCTACGGTGACAGAGGTGGCCCCGGCGTCGATGGCGTTTTCCACCAGTTCCTTCACCACGGAGGCAGGACGCTCCACCACCTCACCGGCGGCGATCAGATCGGCCACGTGGGGATCTAATACTTGGATGTGGGCCATTTCGGGACCTCCTTTCGGGTTGGACTTTAACCTCTCCCTCTGGGAGAGGTGGATTCGGCGAAGCCGAAGACGGAGAGGGCGAATCTGTAAGGTTCTTCGATATCGGCAGTGATTTGCCCTCTCAGTCACCTCCGGTGACAGCTCTCCCAGAGGGAGAGCCAAGGGGGCGCACAGAAATTCCAAGTTGCACATCTCAGTACCTACCATCTTGTATTCGGGGATGCGTTAGGCATGCTTCGGTAGCGCGCTACATTCGCATTGTAGAGGTCTTAGGTATCGAATCCGGTATGCTCCGCCAGCAAAACTCACTAAGATTTGATGCCTGGTGAGTTCTTTTTTATTTGTCATAAACAAATGTGGTGGTTTGGCAGGAGGTGATGTCACATGCCGTGTCACATCGCGCCCTTGCTGGAGGTAAGTTGAGCACGGGTAATTTCAAGGGCTTCGTTGTATATGCAGATATTCTGCGTGAACTGGTATTTATCGCTGGTGTGATAAAGTTATGGAAGATTTGTATTTTTGTGGTATACTCATATTAGAATTATTGAAAAGGAGAATGCAGTGTGCGAAGAATTCATTCTATCAAGGCCCGTGAGATTCTGGATTCCAGGGGAAATCCAACCGTGGAAGTTGATGTGTACCTGAATGATGGCAGCATGGGAAGAGCATCTGTTCCTTCCGGCGCGTCTACGGGTATTTACGAAGCTTGCGAGTTGAGAGACGGCGATGGAAAGCGTTATTTAGGCAAGGGCGTCAGCATGGCTGTGCATAATGTCAATGACGAGATTGCCGCAGCGCTGATTGGACATGATGCGCTGAATCAGGCGGAGATCGATCGACGACTGATCCAGCTGGACGGTACTTCCAATAAAAGCCGATTAGGCGCCAACGCTATTTTGGCTGTTTCTCTGGCTGCAGCGAAAGCAGCTGCCGCTTCTCTGGGATTGAGCCTGTATCGATATATCGGTGGCAGCAATGCCAGAGTGCTTCCGGTCCCTATGATGAATATCCTCAATGGCGGAGCGCATGCGGCCAATAACATAGATATTCAGGAGTTTATGATCATGCCGGTATCGGCTGACACGTGGGCAGAAGCCCTCCGCCGCTGTGCCGAGGTATTCCATGTTTTGAAGGGTGTGCTCAAGGACAAGGGCATTCCTGCTTCAGGCGTCGGTGATGAGGGCGGCTATGCGCCCAACCTGAAGAAAGACGAAGATGCCCTGGCAGCAATTGTGGAGGCCATTGAAAAGGCAGGATACATTCCCGGAGAGGACTTCGTGATTGCGATTGATGCAGCCTCTTCAGAGTGGTTTGAGGAGGAAACAGGGATATATCATCTGCCTAAATCAGGAAAGCGCCTGAACCGCAAGCAGATGGTAGCAATGTGGAAGCGGCTTTCGGAGAAATACCCGATTATCTCCCTTGAAGATGGAATGGGTGAAACGGATTGGGAAGGCTGGACCATGCTGACTGAAGCCATCGGAAGGAAGGTGCAGCTGGTAGGCGACGATCTCTTTGTCACCAATACGGAGCGTCTGTCTCAGGGCATTGATCAAGGCGTTGCAAACGCTATCCTCATTAAGGTCAATCAGATCGGGACATTGACGCAGACGCTGGAAGCCATCAACATGGCTAACCGGGCGGGCTATACCGCGATCATTTCCCATCGCTCCGGAGAGACGGAAGACACGACCATTGCTGATCTTGCCGTGGCGGTCAATGCCGGTCAGATCAAGACCGGCGCGCCCAGCCGCAGCGAACGGGTGGCAAAGTACAATCAGCTTCTGCGTATTGAAGAGGAACTGGGTGTCAGCGCCCAATATCCCGGAAGAAAAGCTTTTTTCAACCTGCGCTGAGCATGAATGTACAGAGGAGGACAGGTTATGTGGTTTATTCTGGCATTTGCATCCTCTCTTTTTGCGGCATTGACTTCTATTCTTGCCAAGATCGGAATTGACGGGGTAAATTCGAATCTTGCTACAGCCATCCGTACTGCCGTTGTGCTGGTCCTTTCCTGGGGCATGGTTTTTCTAACCAATTCTCTGAATGGTATTTCTGAGATCAGCCGGCGAAGCTGGGTATTCCTGATCCTTTCGGGTCTCGCAACGGGTGCTTCGTGGTTGTGTTACTACAAGGCGCTGCAAATTGGCGAGGCCTCCAAGGTTGTCCCGATTGATAAACTCAGCGTTGTGATCACGATGATCCTGGCTGCGGTGATCCTGCATGAGCAGTTTACGCCAAAGTCAATTCTTGGCTGTGGATTGATCTCGGTGGGTACCTTGCTCATGGTGCTATGATGATATACAGGCGATGCTTGAAAGAATGCATCCGAGTGTGCCTATATGCTTGTGTATGGTTTATTTGCTTGGTTTATGATTAACAGTTGTTTTTTCAAAGAGATTTGGGTATACTGCATTCAGGGAAAAGCCACCGTTGGTTGCTAAGATAGCTGTTTTCGCGGTTTTACCCCGTTTACCCCTATTTACCCCCGGGGCAAACGGGGATCATCCGTTACGTGCGGTTGTATCAAAAACTACGTTTAGAGACACAAAGTCCTTCTCGAAAGAGAAGGACTTTTGCATTATACATAGAATGTGCTTTGAAATGCATACAGTTTGCACAAAACAATGTTTTTATCAAGAAAATAACAAAATTCACTTGGGGTGGTAGCACAGTTGGCAGCGGCGCATTCGCATTGCTTGGTGTATGATTTACCAGATGCAGAGGATTCGGATGAATCCTCTGCATTTTTTCTTTGTATGATTGATAACTTGGTATTCTTCATGCTATCATGTACTCGACAAACTTGAATTTGAAGGAGAACATGAACGATGAAAATGATGCATATTACAATTCAGACAAAACATTTTGCTGAAGAGTTGAAATTCTATCAGGAAATCATCGGTCTCACCATTCAGCATGAAATGAACGGTATGGGCAGACATATTGTGTTTTTAGGTGATGGCGAAGGCGGTATGTCAATTGAAATCATCGACAGACCCGATGCTGAAAACAGCGGAAATCAGTTTTTGTCTATGGGCTACAAAACCGAAGATGCGGTTAAAATGCGGGAAACATTGATTGAAAAAGGCTACGAAGTGTCAGAGATAGTTTCTCCGATGCCTCAGATTCGTTTCTTCTTTGCCAAAGACCCCGCAGGCGTCACCATTCAGTTTATGTAACACTGGTCAGCAAATTCCAAGCTGCACATCTCAGTACCTACCATCTTGTATTCGGGGATGATATAGAGATAGTTCGGCAGCGCGCTACATTCGCATTGTTGAGGTCATAGGTATCGAATCCGGTATGCTCCACCAAACCTCAGTCGCAAGACTGAGGTTTTTCTTTTGCTTCAGCAGCCGTTACCGGCTGCATGCGCGATTCACGAGGTCAGCCGGCTTCTGATCCTGTATACTCCACAAATAAGACCTTCTCACAAAAGAAGGTCTTTTTCTCTGTATTCATCTGCACTCGTGGTATGCCGCGGGCGGCTGTTTCCGTTCTCTCAGCCCTCTGCCCGCATCTCGGCGGCCATATCGCCAAGGCGATCCACCGCCGCATGAACGGCGCCGATGCGCATATTCACCGCCTCGCGCAGAGAGATATCGCCGAACTCCGCCTCCACCTCTTCCGGCGTCCACTCCTCGCAAACCTCATGCATGATCGCGATAAACGCCTCGATCTCTTCCTTCTTCATGGGCATATCCTCCTTTGCCGATCCGGTCAGGAATCTACCCAAATGGTATCACAGGGAAGGAAAAGAATCAAGGGGACGAGGGAGCGTGATATGCAGGTATGGCGTTCATACCTGCCAGCTGATTGATCAACTGATTACGCCTTTCTCAGGCGCAGGTTATTCCAGAGGGAAGGAGTCAATGACGCTGCTGCCAAGAGGGCGTATGACAGATACCACGCCGGAAGAACCCGTTGCAATGCGGATGCAGCGCGCGGGATGCGCTGTGCGCAAGGTCATAGTGATCGCATCCATTGCACCCCCCTCTCCAACGAGAAGGGCTCTTTCTTATTCCCCTGCCCCGTCCATCGCGCATCGTATTCTGGGACAAAAATCCATATCGTTTCAATTCGTCATCAATCTGCGACGAATCCGTATTTCGTTTCTTTCCTTCCCGTTTCTTCCCCGCTATCATCTAAACAAATAACAAAGAAAGCGAGGAAAGCAACATGAACAACATCAAGAGAATGGTTCTTGCCATTCTGTGCGTACTGGCGCTCTGCCTCACCGCATGGGGCGCTGCTGCGGAGCCTGCGGATTTCATCGGCGAAAACGCATACGGCGCCGGCGGCGTCATCCGCGTACAGGTGACGATGGACGGCGACAAGATCGTCAAGATCAAGACGCTCGAACAGCATGAAACCGCCGGACTGGGCACAACGGCAATCGTGCAGCTGACCAAGACGATCGTCAAGGCCAACTCTCTGGAGGTGGACAGCGTATCCGGCGCCACCCTCAGCAGCATCTCGTTCAAGGCGGCTGTCCGTCAGGCAGTGGAAACCGCGCTTGGCGTCGATCCGACGGCGGGCATTGAGCTGGGCGAGAACGAGTATCTCGGCCTGAGCGAAAATGCGCTCGGCGGCAGGCTGCTCATCAAGGCGACCATCGCCGACGGCGTGATCTCCGCCATCGACATTCTGGAAGCCTACGAGTCCTCTGAGGTCGGCGTTCCGGCGCTGGAAACCATGAAGCAGCGCATCATCGAAGCCAACTCGACCGAAGTGGACAGCATTTCCGGCGCGACCGTCACCTGCAAGGCCATCTGCGAGGCCGTGCATCAGGCTGTCGAAAGCGCAGCACAGTAATCTGTCAGGCAGCAAGCCTGAAAGAATAAAGGAGGCAACCCCATGAATCGAAAGCTACTCTCTCTGTTCATTGCCGTCATCATGGCAGTGTGCACCTTCGCCGCTTACGCCGCGGCCGAGGGGAACCCGGAATGGATGCCCGCTGAGTGGGACATGAACGCGGATGTTGTCGTCGTCGGCTTCGGCCCGGCGGGCGCTATGGCCGCGAGGTCTGCCGTCGAGAACGGCGCCAGCGTCATCATCGTGGAAAAGGAATCCAGAGAATTCGCCGGCGGCTCTGCTGCAACGAGCATGGCGTTCAAGGGCGTGTTCGAGGCGAAGCATCTGTATGAGAGCGGTCTGGGCCGCATGACCATGGAAGAAGCCCAGCGCATGTACGACCTTGAGGACGACTGCATCCAGTGGCTCAACGAAAAGGGCATGGAATGGCAGAACTCTGCCGTCGTCGGCTATGGCCGCGGCTTCTACGACGCCGTGGTGAAGGCGGTCGAGACGCTGGACGTACAGGTGCTGTACGAATCCCCCGCCGTGAAGCTGATCTCTGACCCGGTGAACAAGGAAGTCCACGGCATTCAGTGCAAGCAGGCTGACGGCACGGATCTGTTCATCCGCGCCAACAAGGGCGTTGTCCTTGCGACCGGCGGCTACGCGGCCAACAAAACCCTGCTCAACCGCCTCCACTTCGCGGACATGTTCGACTACGCTGTGACCGGCGCGCCCACCCAGACCGGCGACGGCCTGATCATGGCAATGGACATCGGCGCTGCGCTGGACGGCGTGACCACCCAGCAGATCGAATGGTACACCTTCTCCTTCAAGGCTGCGAGCGATGAGATGGGCACCGGTATCGTCCACACGCCGCCGGCACTCGGACCCTACTCCCATATCTTCGTCAACACCAAGGGCGAGCGCTTCATGGATGAAGAGATGCGCGTGACCCACAGCAAGTGCCAGATGCCGTTCCTCGCCTATGACGGAACCCATCCGGTGTTCAACGGCTACTTCAACCTGCCGATGTACGTCATCTTCGATCAGGCGATGTTCGAGGGCGGCCCTGTCGGCTCCCATGACGGCGTCTGCACCTACGCCTCCCTTTACGGCATCCACAACTGGAGCGAGGATAATCAGGCCGAGCTGGAGCGCGGCTGGATCGTCAAGGCGGACACCATCGAGGAGCTCGTCGAGAAGCTGGCTGCCCAGAGCGGCAATGCGCCGATCGACGCCGAGACCCTGAAGAAGACCATCGAGACGTACAACGCCGGCTGCGCCGAGCAGAAGGACGCCTTCGGCCGCTCCGAATTCATGCTGGATCCCATCGGCGAGGGCCCCTACTACGCAGCTCAGATCGTGCCGACCATCGCGTACACCATCGGCGGCCTGTGCGGCGGCTCCAACGGCGAAACGCTCGACTGGTATGGCAACCCGATCCCCCGCCTGTATCACGCGGGCGACATCGGCCAGCCGACCAAGATGCGCATCTCCGCGCTGTGGGGCTGCATGGCGCTGGGCAGCATCGCGGGTGACGCCTGCAGCCAGCTGACCTCCCACTAATCCATCATCAAGCAGAGGCCGCTGACCTTCGTTTCTCATTCCGATGAAGAGAAACAGGGCAGCGGCCTCTGTTCTTTTATTCAAAATACATGAGGATGCATTCAGGCCGGCACAGCCTTACACGGCGGTTAACCTCCTCTATGGAGGGCTCATAGTCATTGAGCATCCATTCTACCGTAGCTTGCGCACAGACGGATGCATACATCCGGATGGCGTAGAGCTGATCCTCCGTCGGCTCCGGGACCGATGGATTCCGGTATTTCACAATATTCTGGTAAAAGTAATCCGCAAAATACTCCAGCAGAGAATTCTGCCCCCGATAGGAAGCAACACTGCGATAAAACCTGCGATGCTTCATCACTTCTTCTCGATTATAGACGCACCACTCTTTCGAGCGGCGGAGATCCGGCGCCCCTCTGACGATCGGATCTATCTGAGAATGATAGATCCAGATGGCAACCTCGTATTTATCCGGGAAAAGCCGGTAAAATGTCGATTTGGAAACCCCGGCTTTCCTGCAGAGCTCCTGCGTGGAAACTTCCTCCAGAGAGCTGTTCTCCACCATCTCGATAAAGGCAGCAGCAATCTGCTCCCGTTTTTTCTGTTTGTTCGCTTCTCTCATGGTGCATTCCCTTCCGTAGCCAGTCTGATTGATTCTTATTCTACATCAAAACATACGGTATGCAAACACCCGTTCATCAAGTTTTCTTGATCTTTCACCCCTTTTCCCCTCCGTATAATCATATGACTATCGTCTTATTTGTGAATGGATTGACAGACACGATGTATGGTGCTACACTCATGGTACACATCATCCATTCAATGGAGGGCTGAACAATGAAGAAACTGCTTGCAATCCTGATGATCGCCGTGCTGCTGCTGCCCACGCTGGCCATGGCGGACATGACTGAGGAAGAGCTCCACGCATGGGCGCTGGCCAACGGCTATGTGAAGGCCGAGGCCGACGTGGTCACCTCCGCGACGACGAACAAGGCCGGCGGCGTGAACTTCGGCGCGATCGAGTGGACCGAAGAGCTGCAGGTCATGGCCATCAAGGAATTCCTGAAGGGCGGCCACTACCTCGGCGACGCGTCCTATGCGCAGGACGACTCCGGCTGGAACTACCGCGAGATGTACCAGATGGCGACCGTCTCCGGCAACATGCCCAACAACACCAACCTCGAGCTCGTGCTGGATGCGGACTCCCTCTGCCTGCTGGGCGTCTCCGAGGCCGGCACCGCCAAGACGCTGCACATGCAGCAGAACCCGAACGTCTCCATCTCCTGGTGCCGCCAGCTGCGGCCGCACGAGGAGGAGACCTACAACTACTACTGCTCCTACGGCGTGCAGTTTGACGGCGTGGTGCGCATCTTCACCCCGGCCGACATGCAGACCGAGGAGGGCAAGGCCAAGCTGCTGAACCTGTTTGACAAGTACTATCCCACCCTCGCCACCTCCTGGATGGGCTACGCCGCGACCTTCGCGAACCTGACCGACGAGGCCGAGATCACCGCCGCGAAGCTGGGCTACATCGAGAAGCAGCTCAACGGCGGCGCGATGGTCATCTACGAAGTGGTCCCGACCCGCATCATCGTGACCGCGCCCTTCCTGATCAACATGAGCCCGCAGATGATCAACGGCCTCAACTTCGTCACCCAGCAGGAGGGCGAGAAGAAGTACGCCTATGACCTGCTGCTGAGCGAGGAGTTCCTCGACGCGCTGGTCGCCTACAAGGCCGGCTACATCGCCACCGAGGAGGGCAAGGCCGCCGTTGAGGCCTACTATGCCGCCGGCATGTACCCGATGCTCGACCAGGTCTGCGCGAACTACGGCGCGCCGACCAGCCTGCAGATCTGCATGATGCCCAACACCGCCGCGGGCCTGAAGACCCAGACCACGTGGACGCCCGCCGCTGAGGCTGCCGCCGCCGAGGACGGCGTGATCACCGTCACCGCCGCCGGCTTCAACGGCCAGATCACCGTCGCCGTCGCGCTGAACGAGGACGGCACCGTCGCCTCCGTGACCGCCGACACCAGCTGCGAGAGCGCGGATTACGGCGCGAAGGTCGGCGCGGACGAGGCGTTCCTCGCGCAGTTCGCCGGCAAGGCCGGTCCGTTCGTCCTCGGCGAGGGCGTGGACGCTGTGGCCGGCGCAACCGCCACCTCCCAGACTGTTGTCGATGCTGTCAACAGCGCTGTGAAGTAAACCTGCACATCATCGCCCTCCTGCCCCGGCGGGAGGGCTTTTTCTATGCCGCGCGCCGTCCTTGACACGGATCACGGCGCGGGGCTATACTGAGAGCAACAAACACCATGGAGGGACACACCATGCATTTTGACGCGGACAGGCTGCAATGGACGCGGGAGCCGGCGGGCTGCGCCATCGCGCAGGACAGGATCGAGATCGTCACCGCGCCGCGCACCGACCTCTGGCAGCGCACCTACTACCACTTCCGCAACGACAACGCGCCGGTGCTGCAGATGGAGACGGACGAGCCGTACTTCTCCTTCACGGTGAAGACGGCCTTTGAGAGCAAGCATCGCTTCGACCAGTGCGGCGTGGTGATGTACCTTGACAGCGAGAACTGGCTCAAGGCCTCCATCGAATACGAGAACGAGGCGTTCCAGCATCTGGGCAGCGTCGTGACGAACGAGGGCTACTCCGACTGGGCGACGACGGAGATCGACGCCTCCGTGAAGAGCATGTGGTACCGCCTCAGCCGCAGGGAGGACGACTACTGCATCGAATGCTCTGAGGACGGCGTGCGCTTCCGGCAGATGCGCATCTGCCACATGCGCCGCGGCGGCGGCACGATCCGCTTCGGCGTATACGCCTGCAGCCCGGAGGATTCCTCCTTCCGCGCGGTCTTCACCGATATGGAGATGACCGAGTGCAGGTGGCTCGCGCACGACGGACAGGCGCCGGACGAGGACTGACGGCTGGGCGGCAGCCCGATAACCGCAGGGCACGGGCCCGTAAAGACAGGCGTCCCCTGCCCTTCGCAGGCCATCATACATACGCACGAAACCGCAGGCTTTACCAGCTTGCGGTTTTTTATCCCTTCATGATAGAATGAAAGGGATCAGCCTGAATCTGCAAGCGAGGTGAGAGAACCTGCATTACGTTGAATTCGGCAAGGAAAACCACGACGTCATCCTTCTTCTGCATGGAGGCGGGTTGTCGTGGTGGAATTATAAGGACGCGGCAGAATCACTTCAGAAGGACTACCATGTCATCCTGCCCATACTGGACGGTCACGCGGACAGCGATAAACCCTTTACAACCATAGAGGACAATGCCGCTGAAATCATCGCTTTCATTGACGCGCATTGGGGAGGTTCTGTCCTTCTGATCGGCGGCCTGTCCTTGGGCGGGCAGGTGCTGCTGGAGATGCTGTCGCAGCGCAGCGATATCTGTCAATACGCCATCATCGAAAGCGCGCTGGTCATCCCTTCTGTTCTGACGCATACTTTGATTCAGCCTGCATTCGGATGCTGTTATGGGCTGATAGAGCACAAATGGTTTTCTGAATTGCAGTTCAAATCGCTGAGAATCAAGTCCTGCTTATTTGACCGTTATTACAGAGATACCCGCGCCATATCCAGAAAAGATATGATTGCTTTCCTGCAGGCCAACTCGATGTATGCCCTGAAGGAATCCATCCGTCACTGTACGGCAAAGGTCTGTATACTTGTCGGCGGACGCGAAAAGAACGCTATGCGAAAATCTGCCGGTATGATCCATCAGGCTTTGCAGGGGAGCATACTGCAGGTCCTTCCCGGGCTGTATCACGGCGAGTTTTCCATCAATCAGGGGACAGACTATGCAAAGCAGATCCGGGAGCTCGTCAGCCGCTGACCCAGCCTGCTCCGCCGCTCATCCGTCCCTGTGCCGGCTGCCCCGGCCGTATGATGGACAATGATCATATCTGCGCGGTATTCGGGCCTTTCCGGCGTGCAAGCCCGATCATGCAGGGGGTAAGATAGAGGCATGGGGAGCAGGCTTCCTCCCCATGCCATTTCATACAAAGGCGGTGCTGACAGTGACCAAGAAGCAGCGTATCCTCCACGCCGTTGCGGGGACGCCGACAGACCGTGTACCCACCTCATGGTACACCCACTTCCCCGACCAGCGCGACAACACCGTCGCCGACCAGATCGCATGGGCCAAGGCGGCGGACATGGACATGCTCTGCGTGGAGACCGACGGCTACATGCAGTTCGACTGCGGGCATACCGACCTGAGCAGCCCGGCGGCGCTGCTGGCGCTGCGCCCGCACAAGGCGGGGGACCGCTATATCGCCGGGCAGGTGGACAGGGCGCGCCGCATTGCCGAGGGGCTGCGCGACGACGCCGCCGTGACCTACATGCTCTTCACGCCCTATTCCACCATCAAGCACTCCACGGGCAGCGAATGGCTGGTGCGCGACATGCTCCGGGAGGCCCCGGAGGCTGTGCGCCATGCCATGCAGGTGATCGAGGAGGACAACGCGCTGCTGCTGGAGCAGCTGCGCAAGGAGACCGGGCTGGACGGCGTCTTTATCTCGCTGCAGAACAACGAGCTGGACCGATACACGGCGGAGGAATACCGCGAGCTGCTCGCCCCGTGGGACGACCGGCTGCTGGCGAGGGCGCAGGCGCTCTTCCCCCTCACGGTGCTGCACCTGTGCGCATGGCGCGGGCTGCCCAACCGGATGGAGCTCTGGCAGCATCACCGCTGCCCGGTGATCAACTGGGCCTGCCACATCGAGACCGATCTGGGGCTGAAGGCCGGGCGCAGCTTCTTTCACAGCGGGGCGGCGCTGATGGGCGGCTTTGACAACCGCCCGTGCGGCATCCTGCACTGGGGCAATGAGCAGCAGATCAAGGCCTATACCCATCGCCTGCTGGATGCGGCGGGCACGCAGCGGCTCATTCTCAGCGCCGACTGCTCTGTGCAGGGCGACACCCCGGCGGAGCACCTGCGCTGGGTGAAGGAGGCCTGCGAGACCTACGCCGCCCGCGGATGACCCCTTTCCCCGGCATATGACAAAGCGCGCCTCCCGCCTCCCGTCAGGGGAAGCAGGCAGGCGCGCTTTGCTGTATGCAGTTGTCGCCGGGGGCGGTCCGGCTTACCACTCTCCCTTGCCGCGCAGCAGCGGGACGGCAACGGCGCGGTTGAACAGGTCGATCAGCGGGCCCATGAAGAAGGCGGTGAGGATCGTGCCCAGCCCGACGAACGCCGCGATCCCGCCGGGCGCGCCGCCGCCCAGCAGATACAGCCCCACGCCCAGCGCGATGCAGACGAGGTCCGTCGCGATGCGGATATACTTGAATTTGCCCAGCTTCCATGTGCCGCTCATGATCAGGGCAACCGCGTCATACGTCGACACGCCCATATCCGCCGTGATATACAGCGAGGAGCCGAGGCACAGGAACACGAAGCCGAGGATGAAGCTGACCGCGCGGGTGATCATCCCCGGGGCGGGGAAGGCCGCCTGCAGCGCGGCATAGGAGAACTCCACCACATAGCCCAGCAGGAACAGATTGATGAACGTCGCCGCGCCGATATAGTGCCTGTCAAAGGCGAGCGCGAAGAGAAGCATCACGGCGTTGACGATGACGTAGAGCGTGCCGAAGGGGATCGGGACGCACGCGTCCAGACCGCTCATCAGCGACTGAAAGGGATCCACGCCCATGGCGGCGAGCTTGAACGCGCCCACGCACACGGCGGAGATCATCACGCCCGCGGCGGACATCGCGATCCTGCGGGCAAACAGCTGCTTCGAAGAGGAATTGTTCATCGGCATTCTCCTTTGTTACGGACGGATGGTCAGGGTATGGCGGAAGGGCGTGTAGTCCGTCAGGCAGACGGTCGCCGCGCCGGGCGTCTTCGCCTCGCTGTCCTCCTTACCCTCGGTGAAGTGATGTGCGCCGAAGGCCGGGCCGATCCGCATGACGGCGTCGTCGTTCATGACCTCGAAGAAGGAATCGCGCAGCACCAGCACCTCATCCCCGCGCACGGGCAGGGAGAGATGCTCATTGGCAATGCGGGTGATGCCGGTAAAGGCGAGCTCCACGCGCCACGGCGCGCCCGCGACACCGGAGGTCTGCAGCTCCACCTCGAGGCCGTCGTCGGTCTCGCGGACGATCACGTCGATCTCCATATCCGGGCCGGGCTTCTTTGCCCTCGACGCGTGATCCATCTGCCACCAGTCGCTGGTCTGCGGCGGCTGCTCAAAGGGCAGATAATACCAGCCGCGCATCGTCTGATGCAGATGGACGCCGTCGTCCCTCTGCGTCATCGTCTCAGCGATGAAGGCGCGGTGCTCGCAGAAGCTGCCCCCGATCTTCACCCCGAGGCGGATCGAGCCGTTATGCACCCAGAGGAAGGTCGACCTGCCGCGCATGACAGTATAGGTGTAATGCCCGCGGCGCACGCGCACGACGCCGGAGGCCTCGTAGCATGCGCTGTACCGCTCCGGCGCGGCGCTGTGGGGATACTCCGCCTGCACCCACTGCGGATGGAGCATCAGGTCGATGAGCACGTCCGGCGCGGGGAGCTCCCGCCTGTGCACGATCTCCATGATGCGGTTCGCCATGGCGAGGAACTCCGGGATCTGATACTTCACGCCCATGGCGAGATACTCGATGTAATACGCCTGCGGATAGACCAGCCTGTCCTTATCAAACCGCGTGGAGTTGGCGGTGAAGATGCTGTCGTCCGGCTCCCAGTAGGTGAGCATCATATGCAGGTTGCGGATGACATGCTGCTCATACGCGGGATCGTCAAGCGCATCGGCGAGCAGGAGCATCGCGTCGTTATTGACGGTGTTGTAGTTGCCGGCGGAGCGCTCGGCATACTCGCCGTCCGGGCTGCAGTCGATCCCCTCATTCAGGTAGACCTGCGCGGCCTGCGACAGCGCCGCCTCGCCGAACATCCTGCCGCACGCCGCCAGCGCCGAGGCGATCGCCCAGCGGTGATTCGGCGTATGGAAGCCGCCCTCCAGCAGGCCGTGCGCCCCGGCATGGATGATGCGCGCCAGCCGCGCGCGGACAGTCTCCTCCCCCGCGCTGCGCTCCGCCTTCGCCGTCAGGTACTGCAGATGCGGGATGATCTTCAGGATACAGAACGCGGTATCCGGCGCGGAAAAGAAATTGCAGGTCACATAATCGAACAGCCCGTTGTCGTGCTGTACGCGCTCCGCATAGTCAAGGGCGAGCATCACGCGCGAAAGGATCTGCTCATCGTGATGATACCGGCTCTGTCCATGGCAGTAGCAGGCGATCATCGAGGCGGCGCACCAGATCGTGCTCTTCGCCTGATAGACGCCGTCCCGCTGGGCGAACGCCCCGTAATGCGGGCCGGACGCGTCGAGATTCTGATCCCTCAGCGAGCGCTGGACGCTCCGCTCCGTATCCCGCAGGATTCTCTGCGCATGTGCACGCATGGCGCATCCCCCTTACACAATTCATGCCGGTGCGTATGAACACCCTTCTTTTTATTGTAATGCATTCACGCCCCGGTGTAAATCCGGAAAAACGGGCTGCGCGTGACTTTTGCCGTAAAAAGAAAAACTCAGGGGTTGACAGGCGGCTGGCGATCGGGTATAATATGTTTTGTGCTTGGGGTCTTAGCTCAGCTGGTCAGAGCGCCACGTTGACATCGTGGAGGTCGTAGGTTCGAGCCCTATAGACCCCACCAGTACAGTCGGACTTGTCACCCGACACCAGACGATCGGAATCATCCGGTCGTTTTTTTGTGCTTCTTCGGGTGGGGTCTCAGTTTGTATCACCCGGGGAGCCCGCATAGTCGCAATGTTCCATTGCTTCTTGCGGTTCCCCACGCTCCGCCTGCCTGTTTCGCCCACCGGGCGCGGCAGGCTCCGGTGCCACCAGTACAGTTGGTCT
>JAGBAV010000020.1 GCA_017938795.1 Clostridia bacterium | reverse complement strand
GCGCAGCTTGGCGTCGAGGTTGGAGAGCGGCTCGTCCATCAGGAAGACCGCAGGATTGCGGACGATGGCGCGGCCGATGGCGACGCGCTGGCGCTGGCCGCCGGAGAGGGCCTTCGGCTTGCGGGCGAGGTACTGGGTGATGCCGAGGATCTCGGCGGCCTCGCACACGCGGCGATGGATCTCTTCGTTGTCCATCTTGCGGATGCGCAGGGAGAAGGCGATGTTCTCATAGACGGACAGATGCGGATAGAGCGCGTAGTTCTGGAAGACCATCGCGATATCACGATCCTTGGGCTCCACGTCGTTGACGACGCGGTCGCCGATGGTCAGCGTGCCCTCGGAGATATCCTCAAGGCCGGCGACCATGCGCAGGGTGGTGGACTTGCCGCAGCCGGACGGGCCGACGAACACGATGAATTCCTTGTCCTGGATCTCCAGATTGAATTCCTGAACGGCGACGACGTTATTGTCGTAAATCTTCTTGATCTTATCAAGCTTCACACTTGCCATTGTAGTATTTCCTCCTTAAGGTGGATTCTTCGATCTGGCGCAGCCCCATCATACGGGGCATGCTGCGCCCATGACGGGGATCGGTCAGCCCTTGACAGCGCCGCCGGTCACGCCCTCGACGTAATACTTCTGCAGCGCCATGAACAGCAGGGTGATCGGAATCGCGACCAGCACGCCGCCGGCGCAGAAACGGGTGAAGTAGCCCTGATAGTCGTTGGTGTTCACCCAGCGGTACAGGCCGACGGCCACGTTGTAGCTCGCCTTATGGCCGAACGCCACGTAGGAGGCGAAGACGTAGTCGCCCCACGGGCCCATGAAGCCCATCAGGATCGTGTAGATGACGATCGGCTTGGCCATGGGCATGATGATGGAGTAGAACACCTGCAGGCGGGTCGCGCCGTCAATGCGGGCGGACTCGTCCAGCGACTTCGGAATCGTATCGAAGAAGCCCTTGGAGATGTAGTAGCCCATGCCGGAGGATGCGCAGGAGACCAGAATCAGGCCCGGGACAGCGCCCGCCTGGGTCAGGCCCAGCATCTTCAGCAGGTAGTACAGGACGATCATGGTCAGGAAGCCGGGGAACATGCCCAGCACCAGCACCACGTTCATGATGAGCTTGCGGCCCTTGAAGCGCATACGGGAGAGCGCATAGGAGACGCACAGCACCATGAAGGTCTGGATGACCGCGCAGAACAGCGCGATGATCAGCGTGTTCATGAACCAGCGGACGAAGTCGCAGTTGCTGGAATCCACGCAGCGGATGAAGTTGACCAGCAGCAGCGCGGCGAAGACCAGCAGCGCGGCCTTGAGGTTGCCCTCGCTCTTCTCGATCGGGTTCTTCGGCTTGCGGCGCAGGAAGGCCACCATGCCGGCGATGCCGATCAGGTTGGAGACGACGGTCAGGACGACGGCGAGCGTGTCCTTGAAGAGGAGCTGCACGCTGAATGCCGCGCCCTCAAAGAGGAACCTGTAGTTGTCAAGCGTCCACTGCTTCGGGATGACGTAGGCCACCTGGCCGCCGCTCTCGCCGCGGAAGGACTGCAGGACAAGGAACACAAACGGGCACAGCCAGATGATGCTCATGAGGATCAGGATGGTGTAGATCGTCGCGTTCACCCTGCGCTCATGGCCCTTCTTGCTGCGGAGCTTTTTCTCGGGCTGGACTTCACGAATAACGCCAGCCTTCTCATCGACGACAATATCGACTTCCGGAATCTGCTTAGCCATTACTGGAAATCCTCCTCATTCTTGACCGACGGGATAAAGTTGTAGACCACCAGGTTGATCACCGCACAGACGACGAACACCAGGATGCCCATAACGGCCGCCAGCTTGTAGTTGCTGTCCGTAACCGTCATCTTGTAGAGCCACGTGATCAGCAGGTCCGTGCTGCCGGCGTTGCCCGCAAGATCCATCGCCAGCGGCTTGCCGCCGGAGAGGAGGAAGATGACGTTGAAGTTGTTGATGTTGCCGGTGAAGCTGGTCAGCAGGTACGGGCCCGTGATGAACAGCATATACGGCAGGGTGATCTTCATGTAGGTCTGGAAGGCGTTCGCGCCGTCGATGCGGGCGGACTCATACAGGTCGGCCGGGATATTCATGAGGATACCGGTGGCGATCAGCATCAGGTACGGGATGCCGATCCAGACGTTGATGGCGATGATCAGCACGCGCGCCCAGGTGGTGTTCGTCCAGAAGGGCAGCGGCTCGGTAATCCAGCCCCAGCTCATCAGCATGCCGTTGATCAGGCCGTCCGCCGCGAACATCTTGGAGACGTACAGCAGGGAGATGAACTGCGGGATCGCGATGGTCATGACCAGGATGGTGCGCCAGAGCTTCTTGAACTTGATGCCCTTCTTGTTGATCATGATGGCGACCAGCATGCCCAGGAAGTAGTTGAGGAAGGTCGCGAAGAACGCCCAGATCAGCGTCCAGAGCAGAACCTGCTTGAACGTATGGGAGAAGGACGGGGTCGCAACATAGATCCAGTTGGAGGCCTCCAGCACGACGTCCTCGCCCGCGTCGCCCATGAAGGTGAAGCGGTACAGGTCCTTGCCATTCTCGTCCTGTCCGATGACCTCGGAGGCGAAGTTGGCGGAGCTGTCCACGGCAAGCGCGTCCGCGGCGGCGGCTGCCTCCGCGTCGGTGGTGTCCACGGTGATGATATCGCCGTTCTTCGCGGTGATGGTCATCGTGGTCACGCCGTTGCCCTTGTCCTGCAGGTCGATGCCCAGATCGTTGGAGTCGGAGGCGAGCAGGGTCTCAAAGTTCGCCGTGCCCACCCACGTGAAGAGCTTCTGCGGGGGCTGATGCTGGTTGTCATAGTTGGTGAAGGCAACCAGAATCATGAAGATGATCGGCAGGATCGTGAACAGGGTCACGCCCAGCGTCGGCAGCGCAAGCAGCGTCTTGTGGAACTGGGTGTCCACCATGGAGGCGAGGTCGTCCTTGGCGGTCTTGAGCTTGCGGCCGCTCTTGAGGATCTGCTCGCTGATCTTGTTCTGCTTGACATTCACATACCAGGTGTAGAGGAACGCGGCGACGAAGAAGATCGTCAGCACACCGTAGAGCAGGATCAGGAAGGAGTTGTCGCCGTAGACGGTGACGCGGCCCTTCTTGGCGGTCTCCACGGTGCCCAGCGTGCTCAGCTTGCTCAGGTAGTTGATGCCGAAGAACGCGAGGTAGAGGTTGAATACCGTCTGGAAGACGAAGAAGAGAATGCCGCGCAGCCACTGACCGCGGGCCATGGAGCCAAAGCCCATCACGGTATAGGAGACCTTGGTCTTCCAGTCGCCGCGCACGTAGGTCATCACAAGATCGGCAATCCCCTTGCCGATCCCCTTGAACAGGTTCACGACCCACATCACCAGCCCGGCGATTGCAGCCATCAGGCGGCCGGGGATGCTGACAATGAATTTCTTCAGATTATGAAGAAACTTTTGAGGCTTGGAAAGCTTCAGAAAATCCAGATCGTTCATATTTTTACCAACCCTTGTTTATTGTAGGTCTGTCATCCGGCGTGAGAAAACAGTGCCCCTCCCCCGTCTGCCGGGTTCCGGGGCGATAAACAGGAGAGCGGCGCGCGGCCGCCCCCGCTTCCGAATCACTTTACAGGCTCCGGCGTCTCTTTGCCCAGGGGCATGAGCATATGCCATTTTCTGTAAAGGTAAGAAAACGGGCTGGAAGCGCAATGCTTCCAGCCCGCCGATCGATCCGGATTACTTGGTGATGTAGCTGCCGGCAGTGGTCTGGAAGGTGGTCAGGACTTCCATGAGCTGCTCATCGGTGTAGGCGTCATACTTGTCAGCAAGGATGTCGTCGCCCAGAGCAGTCGCGAGAGTCCAGTACTCGCCCGGATACTGACCCTGGCCGATGCAGTACTGCAGCTGAGAAGCCAGAGCGGACAGCGCGACGTCGGCCTTGACGGCGTCAGACTGCTGAGCGTTCAGGTTGGACGGGCCCCAGCCAACCGCCTCAAAGCGGGCAGTCTGGACAGCCTCAGAGGTGAGGTACAGAGCCAGCGCGTCGCAAGCGGCGAGCTTATCCTCGTCGTCCTGCGGCTTGACGCCCAGCATCTTGAAGCCGCCGAAGCCGCCGAGCTGATAGCCGTCGATGGTCGGGAGCTTGGTGGCGGCGTAGTTCTCGCCGAGCATCTCCTTGACAACAGCGGCGTCCCAGGTGCCGTCAACGATGGCGCCGAGGTTGGTCGCGTTGGAGGCGGAGGAGCCGTTCACATGAGCCGGGGACTGGGCCAGCTTGATCATGGACTTGAGGGCCTTCACGCCGTTCTCAGACGCGTAGTTGCAGTCCATGGCGGTGATGGCGCCGGTGTCGTCGGTGGAGTAGGTCAGGGTGTTGCCAGCGCCGAAGAAGAACGCGGTCTGATACCAGCCGGAGTTGATCTCCATGTAGACGCTCTTGCCAGCGGCCTCGCAGTCGGCAAGGATGGCTTCCATGCTGGTCGGGTCGGTGACAACGCTCTTGTCGTAGTAGAGGAAGTAGCCGTTGTCAGAGGTCATCGGATAGGCGTACATCACGTCGCCCATCTTGACGGCGGACACAGAGCCGGCGTCGTTGGTGGCGGCGACGATCTCAGCGTTCTCCGGCAGGACGTCGACCAGAGCGCCGGCGCCGACGAGACGGCCGAGCTGGTCCTGAGCGAAGCCGAAGATATCGGCGCCCGCCTCAACGTCGGTGAGCATGTTGGACGCGGCGTCGCCCTCGCCAACCGGCTCAACGGTCACGGTCATGTTGGCATACTCGGGATGCTCAGCCTTGAAGGCCTCGACCTGAGCCTTGGTGAACTCGACAGTCGCCTCAGCCACCCAGATCTTGATCTCGCCGTCAAAATCGGCAGAGGCCAGACCCGCACAGGACAGGGCGAAGACCAGGGTCAGCACCAGCGCAAGAATCTTCTTCATTGCAATAGTCCTCCTTGTTTCTGCGGACATATCGTCCGGTAAAATTTGTTGCGGGATGTTTCGCCCGCAGTTCTGACCTGATTATAGCACGTTTACATATCGATGTCAAAATCTTTAGATCATTTTCTCACACATTTTTCAGCCTTTTTTGTGATCAGTGCAGGATGACAACGCCGTAGGGCGCCAGCGTCAGCACCGCCCCGCCCCCGGTCTGATCGAGTGTGGAAACGTTGCCGGATACGTTGATCTGCTCCATCATGGTCGGGTTTGCCCAATCGAGCGCTGCGGTGCGCGCCTGCTTTCCATCGAAATTCATCGCGACATAGCAGGTTTCCCCGCCGTATACGCGCCGCATAATGATTACATAAGAATCACCATATACGAAACTGTTTTCGCCCCTTGCGATCGCCGGATGCGCTAGCTTTGCCCTGTTGAGCGCACGGCAGTAGGCGAGCAGGGAAGTTTCGTCCGCCATCTGCTCGTCCGCGCAGGGGTAGGCGTATTCAAGCCGGGTGACCCCCGGGGGCTGCTGCGTCATGTCCCCGTCGTTCCAGTACATGGCCAGCCGCTTGTTCGGGTCGTCCCCCGCGCCGACCATGCCGATCTCCTCGCCGTAGTAGGTGAACGTCGCCCCGCCCATCATGTTCAGCATGGCCTCGGCGAACTTCGCCTTCTCCGGGTTCTTGCGCGCCTGCAGGGAGGCGATGGCGCGCCCGGTGTCGTGGTTGCCAAGGAACGGCGCGAGCACGCCCTCCGGGATCGCCGCGCGCACATCCTCCATATAGCCCATGTAGGCCTTCGCCGGCGTGCGCGAGCGCAGCGCCTTGGCGATGTATCCCTCCGCCTGTGACGCCGGGAAGAGGAAGAAGCTGTCAATCCCGCTCTCATAGTAGCGCGCGATCTCCGTCAGCCCGACCCACGCCTCGCCCACGATGAAGCAGCCGGGGCGCAGCGCCTCCGCGGTATCGTTCAGCCATGCGAGGAAGGCGACGTTCCTGTCCGTGTCGGAGGCGAAGTAGCTGGTTACGGCGTCCAGCCGGAAGCCGTCCACCCCCACGTCCTGCAGCCAGAAGGCCATGATCTTCTCAATCTCCGCGAGCACGGCCTCGTTTTCAAGGTTCAGGTCGGGCATTCCGCCGCCGCTGAACTGCTCCTCGTAGTGCCAGTCCGTCCCCGCGACGGGCGCGGTCTTCTGCCCCGCCTCCTTCGTGAAGCCGTACCAGCCGATCCTCGGGTTGTCCGTATCCCCGCTGCGCAGCGCCTCGCAGGCCTCAAGGAACCACGGATGCTGCGAGGAGGAGTGATTGACCGGCAGGTCGATGATCAGCCGGATGCCGCGCGCATGGCAGTCCTCAACCAGCGCGCGCATGTCCTCCAGCGTGCCGTACTCCGGGTCGATCCCGTAATAGTCCGTCACGTCGTACTTGTGATAGCTGGGGCTGGGCATGACCGGCATCAGCCAAAGGCCGGTGTAGCCCATCTCTTCAATATAATCCAGTCTGCTGCGCAGGCCGTTCAGGTCGCCGATGCCGTCCCCGTCGCTGTCCTGATAGGAGCGCACGAAGACCTCGTACCAGTTGCAGTATGCCTCCGCCTGCGCCGCGCCCGCCGCGATGATCATCACCGCCATCAGCAGCAGCGCCGCCATTCCTCTGCGGATCATGCCTTGTCCCTCCCGCCGTCTTCCCGGCTGATGCACATGCCGATGACCAGCCCCGCCAGCATTCCGTAGCTTATCGCGTTGCCGCCCAGCGCCGTGCCGATGCACATGCCAAGGCACATGCCCTCCGTCATGTAGCTGCCGCTCGCCCTGCCCTCGGCCTTCGCCTTCTTCTGCGCGCTGTGGTTCGCCGCGAACAGCGCAATCGCTGCGCCGATGCAGATCCACGGCAGCGCCGCCGTCATGAATTCTCTCATTGCTGCTCCTCCTGTATCCGGCTGTTTCTACTATTATGTACTGTCACACGTCCGTGCCGTAGACCTCCAGCTGCCTCAGCGACGGGAAGGCCGAAGGATTGTCGCACTTGATCAGCCTGTGCAGCTTCATCGTGCGGATGCGGTGCTTCCCGCCAAGATCGATGGTCTGCGCGCCATCAATCCCCTCCAGCGGAAAGGTGATCTCAAATCCGTCGTCAAGCGACGCCGTGCCCTCAATCCAGTACGCGTCATGCGGGAAGTCCGCCCGCAGGTAGAGCGTGATCCTGTCGACCTCCACCTCGCGCCCGAAGTCAAGCGTCAGTTCCGCGTCCGTCCTCGCGCCGATGCCCCAGCTGCCGTAGGGCCACTCGCCGTGCCCGTCCGCGATGTGCTCGCCGTCGATGACGTTGCGCGCGCAGAAGACGCTCTCGTTGCGCGTCTCCACGTTCGCCGCCGCATGCGGATAAGCCGCGACGTCCCCGCGCTGATCCGCCGGGTTGCAGGCCAGGTTGCGGTAGCCGCGCGCCGTGTCCGGGCGGATGGAGCAAAGATGCATCTCCCCCACAAACGCGCCGGGCGCGTAGACCGCAGGATTGTCCCCGTCAAGCGGCAGGCGATAGACAAACGCCCGCTCCGGCAGGTAGACGCGCGCCGGCTTCACCGCCTGATCGACCTGCACCACGGCATATTCATCATCCGTCGTGAAGCGGAGCTCATCTCCCGCCTCGTATGCGCCGCGGTACAGCAGCTGCGCCTCACGCTCCGCGCTTGCGGAGGCGATGACCCTGCCGCCCCGCATGATCTCAATTGTCGTCATGGATGCTCTTCCCCTTTCGCATTCCGGGCAGACGCCCTGCAGCCCATATCCTGCCTGTATTATATCCGCGCGCAGGCCTGTCCGTCAATGGCTCTGCAGGCCGGTCTGTTCATCCCGATTGCCCTCCGCTCCTCTCTATATGACAGAATCCCTGCATTTCATTCATCCTCATCGGATATCCTGCGCATTCCTCCGCAAATAACGAAAGATCTCCTGCAAATTTGGTCTGATCTCCTTGCTTTCGTGTATAGAGTATGATATGATTGGGGCAACCAACCAAATAAGGAGGTTTTTCCATATGAGGAAATCCCTGATCTGTCTGGCTCTGTCCCTGATCATGGTGCTGGGCACCATCGGCATGGCCAGCGCGTACACCGCGGGCACCTATGAGGCGACCACCACGGGCCACAACGCCCCGATCACCCTCTCCGTGACCGTCAGCGACACCGCGATCGAGAAGATCGACGTGACCGTTGAGAACGAGACCATCGGCGTGGGCAAGGTCGCACTTGAGACCATGACCGCCCGCATCGTCGAGAATCAGTCCCTCGCGGTCGACACCCTCACCGGCGCGACCGTGACCAGCTACGCGGTCATCCGCGCGGCCACCGACGCCCTCCAGCAGGCCGGCGGCGACATGGACGCCCTGAAGGCCAAGCTTGATGCGGCCCCGGCGCAGGACGCTGAGTATGCTGCGGACGTCGTCGTTGTCGGCGGCGGCGGCGCGGGCCTCGCGGCTGCGATCTCTGCCGAGCAGAACGGCGCTTCCGTCATCGTGATCGAGAAGCTCGACATCCTCGGCGGCTCCACCAACGTCTCCGAGGGCGCCCTCAACGCCGTCGACCCCAAGCGTCAGGGCGCTCAGGGCATCGAGGACTCCTTCGAGAAGTTCATCACCCAGACCTACGAAGGCGGCCATCAGATCGGCGACATGGACCTGATCACCTATATGTGTGAGAACTCCATGAAGACCATCGAGTGGATGGAGTCCCTCGGCGTCCAGTTCAAGGACGAGTGCGGCACCGCCACCGGCGCGCTCTGGCAGCGCAGCCATTACCCGATCACCCCGTCCGGCAACAGCTACATCCGCGTGTATGCCGACTACATCAACAAGTCTGACAAGATCGACCTGCTCATGGGCACCACCGCCGAGACCCTCATGACCGAGGGCGGCAAGGTTGTGGGCGTCGTCGCCAAGGGCAAGGGCGGCGAGACCGTGACCGTCAAGGCCAATAAGGGCGTCATTCTCGCCACCGGCGGCTTCGGCTCCAACAAGGCGCTCCTTAAGGAGTACAACACCGGCGTCTGGGCGCATGTTGACGTGACCGCTCTGGGCTGCACCAACATCGCGCTGAGCGCGACCGGCGCGGGCATCGAGATGGCCGTGGCCATCGGCGCCGACGTGACCGGCATGTCCGACATCCAGCTGCATCCCTGCGGCACCCCGGGCACCGGCCTGATGGAGAACATCCGTACCTCCGGCCGCAACCGCATCTTCGTCAATATCGAAGGCAACCGCTTCGTCAACGAGGGCGCTGCCCGCGATACCCTCGCTCAGGGCGTTCTGGATCAGCCGGAGCAGACCTACTGGATCGTGGTCAACAAGGTCCGCTATCCGGAGCGCGACTGGGTTGACGCCAACGGCGCCACCATCGCGAACATGGTTGCCCAGAATGTCGTCGTCGAAGCCGACACACTCGAGGAGCTGGCTGAGAAGACCGGCATGAAGGCGGAGAACCTGATCGCCGCCATCGACAACTACAACGCCGTCGTCCGCGGCGAGAAGGAAGACGCGCTGGGCTTCCTCGCCAACAACAAGGCCGACGTCGAGCTGACCGAGGGCCCGTGGTATGCCTGTAAGAAGGTTGCCACCGTCCATCACACCATGGGCGGCCTGAAGATCAATCCGGACACCGAAGTCATCGGCACCGACGGCAACGTCATCCCGGGCCTGTACGCTGCGGGCGAAGTCACCGGCGGCATCCATGGCTCCAACCGCCTCGGCGGCAACGCCATCGCGGACATCATGACCTTCGGCAAGCGCGCCGGCGAGGTCGCGGCGACCAAGTAAGCAGGCCCTGCCTGCGCTCTCTCCGCCATGGCGCACGCCCCGCGCGGAGAATCGCCGCTATACGCAAATCAAAGAGACGCCCGAAAGGGCGTCTCTTTTTATGTTCCTCCCCGTCCGTTCCGTATGGCCTGTCCCCCGGATGATCTTCACAACAAATGTCCGGGGACAGAAAAGACGCCCCGGATGGCTTCAGGGCGTCCTGCATGGCTCAGATGATGATGAAGGTACAGGTGCCGGGCGCCAGCTCCACGCGGCCACTGACGCGCTCGCCGCTCAGGTCGGGCAGCGTATCCCCCTCGCCCAGCGCCAGCTCGCGGCCGTTGAGCGTCATCACGGCGCTGCGCATGCCGTCCCGCCCGGCCAGCGTATAGCGGACAGCGTCCCCGGGCAGCTCCACCGTCGTCGTGTCGGTCATCGAGTTGTTGATGATGAGATAGGCATAGCCTTCCCTGCCGTCCCTGCGGGAATGGCAGTAGACGTGCGCGCCCTCCCGGATGGGCTCGCCGGCGTCATACACCGTGGCGCCCATGAGCCTGTTCCACAGCAGCACGGCGAAGTAATTGGGGCGCGGCTCAAAGGTGCTGTGATGCAGCCAGCCGTAGTCGGAGGAGGCCAGCGTGTTATGGAAGATCACGCCGTCCGAAATCACAGCGAAGGAGCCCAGCTCGTTCAGCGTGCGCAGCACGTCCAGATAGGTGGACGCCCATGTGTCGCCGCCGCCGCCCGCGTCGCCGGATTCCGTGACCCACAGCTGCGCGCCGGGCATGTACTGGTCGCGCACCTTGGCAGCCGCCCTTGCGCAGTAGCCCGCCGCATCCAGATAGGCCTCGGAGGGGACCTCCTCCGCCTTCCAGTGGACGAAGGGCATGCCCGCGGCGATCCGCTCCGACACGCCGTTGTAGTAATGGTAGCTGAAGACCTCCATCGGCTCCTTCGCGCCCTTGAGCAGCCGCTCGGTGCCGACCTTCCTGCCGATGATCTTCAGCAGCCCCTCCTCCATCTTCATCCGGCCCATCTGCCCGCCGCCCACGGAGCAGGGGCCCACAGCCAGCGTCTCCGGGTAGTTCTCGTGCAGCCACTTATTGAAGATATCCTGATCGCGGATATAATCGTCGAAGGTATAGCCCTTGGGCGCGCCGGAGCCGGAGAGCATATTGGGCTCGTTCATGAATTCCGCCGCATCAATCGGTACGCCGTATGCCCGGCTGAGGTCGAACAGCTTCTTCGCCTGCTCCGGCTGCCACGGCTCATGCGCGGAGTGGATGCCCTCGCAGTTGGCGACGGACACCAGCAGCTTGCCGCCGACCTCCCGGACAAAGTCCAGCACGCCCAGCCACTGCGCCTTCGTCAGCACATTCTGGAAGCCCGCCGGCGCCGTGCCGTTGGTCTCGCCGTCAAAGTCATAATAGGTCTTTGTCGACCATGTGCCCGAGACGCGCACCCACACCGGCCCGATCTCCTTCGCCATCTTCCTCAGGCGCGGATTGGTCAGGTCGATCGGCGGGTACACCTGCATCAGCGATCCCTTCTTGAAAATGCCGATCGCGGGGAACTTGCCGTTGCCGGCGATCTCCTCCGGGGTGTATGCCTTCCAGAAGGTACCGCCGGTGACCTCCGTCATCTCCACATTATAGGATACCAGTCTGGGGTCGACAGATCGGATTGCCTGCAGTCCGCCGGCTCTGATCTTCACATTCTGCGCCATCGTATCATCCTTTTCTTTCTTGCTCGTTCCCCTGCAGCGCGCTGCCGGGCTGCAGGTTCTCCTGCTCATGCATACAGCATAGCACAAGCGCCCCCGAATCACAAGCGGCTGCGCCGCCCCGGCAAAGGAATCTGTGCGCTGCAGAAATGAAAAAAGAGACTCTGATTTCTCAAAGCCTCTTTCCTGCGAAATGACTCAAAAACGAATACAATTCCCGGCTGTCGTTTTGCAATAACCCTTTCGTTTTGTACTGGGTGCATTGGGGTGCAAAACAACCCCTTTGTTCACAGAACAGCAGATTGTTCAGTTGGTCTGTATATGAAACCTGTCAGTACGAAAGATGCAGGGGCGTCAGTCTCTGGTCAAGCCTTCTGCACCCCGGTTGTCTCAGGATTTCCGGAGTCGTTACGGATGATTTGGGAAACGCCGATAAAGGCATATCTGGCAATGCCGGTTACACCGGACGGAATCTCAACGGAGGTTCGGCTTGCGCAGCCATAGAAAGCCCCCCTGCCAATTCTGGTAATGCTGCCCGGGAGCACAAAGGCGCTCAGGCCTGTGCAGTGGGCGAACGCCCGAGGACCGATGCTGGTAACGCTGTCCGGAAATTCAATAGAGGTCAGGCCTGTGCAGCCGCAGAACGCCTCTTTGCCAATGCTGGTAACGCCGTCCGGGAGCTTGATGGAGGTCAGGCCTGTGCAGCCGCAGAACGCCTCTTTACCAATGCTGGTAACGCCGTCCGGGAGCTCGATGGAGGTCAGGCCTGTGCAGTGATCAAAAGCCCCATCGCCAATGCCGGTAACGCCGTCCGGGAGCTCGATGGAGGTCAGGTTCGTGCAGCGGGCGAAAGCACTATTGCCAATGCTGGTAACGCTGGATGGGATCTCAATGGAGGTCAGGCCTGTGCAGCCGCAGAACGCCTCTTTGCCAATGCCGGTAACGCTGGATGGGATCTCAATGGAGGTCAGACCTGTACAGCCCCGGAAAGCCTCATTGCCAATGCCGGTAATACTGGGCGGGAGCTCAATGGAGGTCAGGCCTGTGCAGCCGTCGAAAGCACTATCGCCAATGCTGGTAACACTGGGCGGGAGCGCGATGGAGGTCAGGCCCGTGCAGCGGGCGAAAGCACTTTTGCCAATGCTGGTAACGCCGGACGGGAGCTCAATGGAGGTCAGGCCCGCGCAGCCGTCGAAAGCACTTTTGCCAATGCTGGTAACGCCGGACGGGAGCTCAATGGAGGTCAGGCCCGCGCAGCCGTCGAAAGCCCCTTTACCAATGCTGGTAACGCCGTCCGGGAGCACAACAGAACCTTTCGCAGCAGGAAAGGCCAAAAGCCGCGATCCATCCTTCGACAGGAGCATAGGACCCATTGAGCGATAGTTTGGATTCTGCTCCGATATCCTGAACGCAGTCAGGCTCCTGCAGCCGTAGAAAAAATCCCCCTTGCCAATACCGGTAACGCCGTCCGGAAGCACAACGGAGGTCAGGCCTGTACAGTAGACGAAAGCCCAACGGCCAATGCTGGTAACGCTGTCCGGGAGTTCAATAGAGGTCAGGCTAGTGCAGCCCTGAAAAGCGCTTTCGCCAATGCTGGTAACGCTGGACGGGAGCTTGATGGAGGTCAGGCCTGTGCAGCCGCAGAACGCCTCTTTACCAATGCTGGTAACGCTGTTCGGAAGTTCAACAGAGGTCAGGCTTTTGCAACCGTAGAAAGTCTCTCTACCAATACTGGTAACGCTGTCGGGGATCTCGATGGAGGTCAGGTCGCTGCATTCGAAAAAAGCCTTTCTACCAATACTAGTAACGCTGGATGGGATCTCGATGGAGGTCAGGCCTGTGCAACCAAGGAAAGCCTCATGACCAATGCTGGTAACGCCATATGGAATGACTACATCCTTCAGATCGGTTCGCTCTCTGAATTCTCCATCCTCAATGATCGTTCCATTCCTTGGCGTCAGAGTAACCCTTCCTTCCGGGTTTCCCGGAACAGTATTCTGCTTTTCTGTATGATTGTTTTGCATGGTTTCCCCCGCTGTTTTTCGGACTTCATCAGAATGCTCTCTGTTGGTTTCAGTATAGCACGCCGGATCGGGCCTGTAAACATTTTATATAATCATAGCACATTCCGACGCTGTCCCTTGCTTTTGATTTCCGTTAATCAAAAGCAGCGCCGGCACAGTGGGACACTTGCGGCTTTACGTCAGGATTCTGCAGGAACATAAAGAAAAGGACTGAAACCCTGCATCAAAGCTTCAGCCCTTTTTGCGCAGAAGGAGGGATTTGTCTCTTGGGCCTCGTCGGCCCTTCGGTCAGCCCGGTTCTGACGTGCCACTGGCATGTCATTCATGTTCCGGATCCGGGGAGCCCGCATAGTCGCAGCCACCCGGGGAACTCGCATAGTCGCGCAAGCGCTCCTTGCGATTCCCCACGCTCCGCCTCGTCTATTGCGTCCACTGGACGCACTCGGCTCCGGTGCCTCTTGCGGTTCCCGACGTTCCGCCTCGCTTCATCGCCCACAGGGCGCACTCGGCTCCAGTCCCAGTTCAAATCCCTCTTCGAAGAAAGCATGATACAAAATAAAAGAGACTCTGATTTCTCAAAGTCTCTTTCTTGGCGCAGAAGGAGGGATTTGTCTCTCCTCGCTCGACGCTCGTCGGTCAGCCCGGTTCTGACGTGCCACTGGCACGTCATTCATGTTCCGGGCTAGTTCAAATCCCACTTCGAAGAAAGGTATGAATATAATAAAAGAGACTCTGATTTCTCAAAGTCTCTTTCTTGGCGCAGAAGGAGGGATTTGAATTTGGCATTTCTGGTTTTGCCTCATTCTTCCCGCTGTTTTACAGTCTCATTTTCTCAGTAAATACAACACTTTCTTCTCATCCTGTCCCCTGTTGTATTTCTTTCCTCTGTCGTGTAAAGGGTAAAAATAAGGGTGGTAAAGGGTAAAAGACAGCTTGCCTTTTTATCGCTCTCATGGTATCCTATCGGCGTAGTCAAGAGGACTTGCACGGCTGCTCCACCCGCTTTCTGCGATACGAAAGAGGGTGGTACGCATGAAGAACAACGATTTTATCAACCTGTCTGCATGGTTGTTTTCGCTGATCTCTCTGCTGATCGCTGTTTATATGCTCGGTAAGGGCTAATAAAAGCGATGCCGCCGTGTAGCTGGAACTACCGGCGGCGTTGGCTTTGCTGTTGAACTGATTCCGCATAGCGGGTATGCAGTCGTGCGAGGCTCTGCTTTCCTCTTGGCTACATTTTACGCTATCCTTCGGTACATGTCAAGTCATGGGCTGGAGGTCTTTTTATTTGGATTCAGCCTCATGATGCCTTCCGTGGCTGGCAAGGCTGCTTGCCTCGTTGTTCATCCGGGCACCCTGCTTTTCGTACTCCCGATCAAGGATCTTGTATACCCTGCGGAGGACGGCCTCGCTGGTCACCTTGCCAGCCAGCCGGATAACATCGGTGCTGTAGCTGTGCTGCATCATTCCTGCTCACCTCCCCTCTGGATGGCGATGCTCAGAAGCGCGGTCAGCGCAGCCATGATCTGATCGGCGCAGCCGGTATCATAGATGGCCTCTGCCAGCTTTCGAAGATTGGTCTTGGTGGTGTTCGTGGCGGTCTCGTTCATGGTTCTTCCTCCTGTCGTGTCAGGGAGGCCGCTCCGGGCGGCTCTCCCGGTAATAGGTTTACTGGTTCAGGATCAGGCTGCAAGCCTTCTCGGCCTGTCCTGCGGCGCTCACGATCAAGCGCTTGTCATCACGCAGGGCTTTCAGCCAGCTCTGAACGTAGGCAGCGGAGTTACGGAAGCTGCTGGCGGTTTCCAGCCCCACATGATTGACCAGCGCGGCGGCTCCGATCTCGGCAACCAGCTCCTCCTTGGAGTAGTCCTCCGATCCGAAACAGGCAACCTTGGTCAGCCGGTCAAGGCGGCTGCTATGGCCGGTGCTGTGCGTCAGCTCATGGAAAGCCGTGCTGTAATACTCGGCAAGCTCCTTGAACTGCTCCATCAGCGGGAGCGTCACGGTGTCGGTGCTCGGCCTGTAGAAGGCTCGGTCGCCTTCCTGATGTACCAGCTTCACGCCGGAGCGCGTCAGATAGTCGGTGATGATCACGCTTGCAGCCTCGTCGGGCTGGAGGATCTGCGCGGCGGCTGCGGTGTCGTGCTTGGGCTTCAGGCCTTCGCAATCGTCGATGTGGAACACGTTGAAGTACCGCAGGAAGGGGATCTTCTTCACTTCGCCGGGGTTCTCGTCGTCTTCCTTCTCGATCCACTTCCAGAAGACCACCATCTGAGCCTTCGCGCCCTTGCGGATCTTGCCGCCCTCCTTCTGGATCTGGGCGAACGTGGCATACTCGCCGGGTCTGCCCAGAAGCATCTGGTTCAGAAGGCTGTAGGGCTTGCCGGTGCTGCGGCTGATCGCGCAGGCCTTGCCGCTGATGATCCACGGCTTATGCCACGGGATCACGCCCTGCTCCAGCTGGGCAATGATCCTGTCGGTGACTTCCTGATAAACGTCTTTCATCGGTGTTCCTCCTCTTGTGGAGGGCTGCCCCTTTGTGCTATACTGGAGGCAGCCTCTCCGGGTCTTGGCGGGTCTGGGTGGCGGCTGGGACGCTCTGCAAAGCGTCTCTTTTTTTATGCGGCGTTGCGGGCGGCGTACTTGCACAGGCCGCAGGTCTTGCCGTCCATCGTGGCTACGCCGTTCGCGTCGCAGGGCAGGAGCAGCGCAGCGCGGAGCGTGTCATGCTTGTGCTGGTCATGGATGTCGGCAAGGCCGGAGCAGATCAGCTTCATCAGGTATGCGCTGATGCTGGCTCGGTTGTCTTCCATGCGGAAGGTGTAGAGCTTGCCGCCCTTGGCCTCTGCCCATGCGATCTTCAGCGCGGTGCAGAGCGTGTGCCCCTTCTCGCGTCGGATCTGCCATGCGCGGCGCATGATCTGCTGGAGATTGTACTTCATGTGATTGACTCCTTTCTATCGGTTCAGAGGGAGGCGCCAGCTAGTAGCCGGGTGCTGTACTCTGTCTTTCCAGCCGACTTGGTTGCCCTTGTCTGGCTGCCTCCCCTTGATCTTGGCGGGTAAATATGCTAGAATCAGATCCGGAAGGACAGGACAGGAACTGCCCTCCCGGTTTGGAGTTTCCCTGACGTTTGGCTTGGTGGGCTGTGAGCGTCAGGGTCTCTTTTTATCAGTCGGCTTTATTTGCCAACTGTCGCTCAAGCTGTTCGATCCTGTGCTTGAGCTGCTCGATCTCGATCTTCTGGCGTTCGTTCTCACGCGCCAGCCTTTCGATGATCTCGCCTGCGTTGGGCATCTCCAACACGTTTCCTTCCCTCCTGTCGTATTCAGCTCGGTTTCCCTTGCTGTGATTACATTGTACTATATGGGCACCAATATATCAAGATGGAATGTTGCACAATGTTTTGCGTATATGGGTGCCAATATGTTGTGCAAAATGTATATGGACACCAATACATACACAGTGATACAATAGGAAGTAGTAAAGGAGGTGTAGCCGTGGCATACACAAGAGCAGGTATGAAGGCCGTAGATAAGTACGTTAAAGAGAACTATACGCGCTTGAACATCAAGATTCCCAAGGCACAAGAAGAAGCCGTCAGAGCGCACGCACAGCACAAGGGGCAGTCGGTCAATGCTCTGGTAAACGATCTCTTGCGGGCGGATATGGGCATATCAGAGGAAGAATGGAAGGCCAAGAGCGCAAGCAGCGCAGCAGAGGAGTAACCACAACCCATAAAAGAAGGGGCGGCGTGATACCGTCCCTTTTCCTATGGGATGACGTTGACCAGGCATTGCGCCGGATCTGCTGGAGGATCTGCCGGCCTGATTCACATCAGCATTTTGCAAGGCTACATCTGAGCGAGGGTATTGATGCGGGATTTATTCATTATACTTTTATATCTTTGCATCAAGGGCAAGCTCCTTCTTTTTTGCTTCTGCGCGGCAGATCTGCCCGCTGAAAATGAAAACCTCCTGCGGGAAAAAGCCGCCGGTAACCCCGAATTGACCACCGGACGAGCGCGCTAAACCCGGCGTATATATACTTCGACGCGCCCGTCTGCAGCCTCCCCCTCCCCCTCTCAAAAATGAAAACCGCACAGGCAAAGGGCGGGGGGGCATCGCAGATCAGACCGCCGGAGCAATGCCCGGTTTTCAGAAAAAATATACAGCGCAGGGGATGGGGCTGAAACGAAAAAAGACCGGATCACAACCGGTCTTTTTCTGTTCTCCGCGTATTCCCTCCGCCGCAGAGGAGCGCAAGCTCCTGCACCGACAGACCAAGGTGGACATAGCTGCGCAGCCCGCCTCCATACAGGAACGGCCTTCGCGCAAAGTCACAGGCGTACGTCTTCCTGATCACAGGATCGGCCTTCAGCCGCTTCATTGCCCGCTGCCGGAGCAATCCTGTTCTCGTCCCGCTCAAGCCCTCCTGAGCCGCAATCCGGGCGATAGGCACGCCCTCCAGATCATGCGCACGGATGATCCTCTGCTCCCTGTCCGGCAGGGCTGAGACGGCGTTGCGCACGTCCCGGATGAGATCTTCCTCCAGCATGCCCGCGTCATGGGGCTGTGCGTCCTCGTCAATGACCAGCTCCGCGTACGTCGTCTCGCCGTCCGGCGCGGGCGCATCCAGCGACAGCCCCGTCTCCAGACTGTGTCTGCTGCCATACAGCCCCAGCAGCTTCCTGCACTCCCTGCGGACATACCAGCCGATCAGATCCGTCAGCGCATAGCGTTCGTCGCGGCGGATGATCGCCTCATAGAAGCCCAGATAGGCGCATTGCCTGAAGTCGTCGCGATCCGCATAGGCGCACGGAGCATACCGCGCGGCGGCCTTATACGCGCACGGACGGTATCGCTCCCACAGGCTCAGAATCGCCTCCTGATCGCCCTGCCCCGCCAGTATGAGCAATTCCTCCATCCGCGCAGAAATCACTCTCCGCAAGGCAATTCGCCGCTCAGAGCGGCTTCTGCAGCCGTCAATTCACAGACGCGGCGATAACGGTCAATGCGGCGGATCAGATCCTCCCGGCGGATGGGAAGCAGCCCCAGCCCGCCGATACAGGCCAGCAGCTGCCTCTCCGCCTCATGAATGGTGATCCCTTCAGCCTCATGCGAAAGCGGCGCAAGGGTATCCGAAAAATCCACGTTGTTCATTACGGCCTCCTTAAATGTCCAGCACATCACCAAGGCTGCGCAGAAAGCGATCAAGCTCTGCCTGATCGCCTCCCAGCTCGTCCAGCTTTCGCTGCGCTCTTCGCTTGAACGCCTCGCGCAGCGCGTACACATCGCCCTTCCTGCCCAGCTGCTCCCGCTCGGCCTTAGCCTGACGCAGAAGCTCATTGAAAGTCGATTCTAACACCCACGTTACCTCCGTTCGATGAACTTCATCAGCGCGCCGTCAAAGACCAGATCCAGCATGCCGGTGCAGCCGACCCTGTTCTTCGCGAGGATCAGCTGCACCGATCGCGGGCTGCCGCCGCTCTGCTGGCTGTGCAGGAACATGACGACATCGGCGTCCTGCTCGATGCTCCCGCTTTCCCGCAGCTCGGACAGCTTCGGCGCGCGATCCTCGCCGGTGGTTGAGGCGCGATTGACCTGCGCCGCTGCAATGACCGGCACGCCCAGCTCCATCGCAAGCAGTTTCAGGCTGCGGCTGATCTCGCCGACCGCCTCTACGCGGCTGCTCGGCTTGCCCTCGGCGTAAAGCAGCTGGAGATAGTCGACGCAGACCAGATCCACGCCGCCCTGCGCCTTCATCCGCAGCGCAAGGCGACGGATGGCAGCGGGCGTACGCGCATCGGTGACGAGCCAGAGATTGTCCCGCAGGACGGTCGGCGCATAATCCGCCAGCGCAGCATAGTCGCCGTCCGACAAAGTTCTGTTGGACAGCTTGCCGACGGAAACGCCGCTGAGCTGCGCAGCCATACGGGCAATGACCTCGCGCTCCGGCATCTCCAGCGACACATAGAGCACGCGGCGGTTCTCCTCCAGCGCATGCGTGGCGATGAACGACAGCAGCGCGCTCTTGCCGACGGCAGGACGCGCACCAATGACGACAAGCCTGCCATCCCGGAGGCAGCTGCCGAGATGCTGATCCAGCCGCGGAAGGCCGGTCGAGAGCACCGCCTCCGGCTCAGAGCTGTCCAGATGCAGGAACAGATCGCAGAGCGCATCCGTGCCGGTCATCACGCTGGAGGATGCCGTGCGGCTTTCGATCCGGTCAAGGCGCGACTTCGCCGCTGCGATGATCTCATCGACAGGGGCATCAGGGGAACGCGCCCGCTGCGCAAGCTCCAGACAGGTCTCCGCAATCCGGCTGCGCTGGGAGGCTGTGCGGATCGCTGCGGCGTACTGCCCGGCGAGCGCGCCGCTGCCTGCGGCCTCGCTGGAAAGCTGCACCAGCAGCTCAGTATCCCCCGGCAGCTGGTCGTCGAGCGAAACCAGATCCGCAACCAGCCCGCGCGCCTCCAGCCCCGCAGCGGAAGCGAAGATCCTCCGGCAGACGTGGTCGCAGAAATCGTCGCTGCGCAGCTCATGATCGCTGGCGCGGGTATCGCCGCGAATGACCGCGCCGATGAAGGCACGCTCAGATGCGGACGAAGCTGGCGTATGGGTCATGTTCATCGTTTCTGGCCTCCTTCGCTGCCTTGTTCTTCTCCCACGTACGGACACAGGCCCTCCAGTCCCGGATTTTCGTTTTCCCGCGCATCCAGCCGGACGCTTCATAGTGCGCGAGGAACTGCTCCGGATCAACGCCGTTCTGCCGCTCCGCGCAGTACGCCGCGACTTCTTCCAGCTTGGGAGGGATGAAACGTTTCGCCGGAGCGGGAGCGGAAGGCAAAAGAACAATCTCTCCTGTACTATCCTCACCTGCGGCAACCGTCTGGCAACCAGCTGGCAACCGCTCGGCAACCATGCGGCAACCGTCCGGCAGCCGTTCTTCACCGCTCTGCATCAGTTCATACTCGCCATCCTCCCGGATGCACAGCTGCTTCAGCTCACCGGTGCAAACTGTCGGCCGATGACGATCAGCACGGATCTGGTTGTTCATGCGCCAGTGCCTCACGACATATGCCCCGGACTCAAAGGGGATCAGAAAGCCGCGCGCGATGAGCATCCGCAGGTCATCCTTACTAGCCCCGACGGTCAGCGCAATCCGCTGTGCATTCAGAAGAAAACCATCGTCATCAGCGCGCATACCCAAGTCGTAATACAGCAGCCGCGCCGTCGGGGACATGTCCAGAAAGCGATCGGTGTCGACGACGGACAGCGAAAACATACGGCGGTTCGCCATCAGCACTGCTCCTCTACGCCTGTCTGCGCATCTACCCAGCGATAGAACGCTTCTTTGGGAATGATGATCTTCCGCCCGACGCGGATCTTCGGGAAGTCTGCTCGGTTGACAAGCTCGTAAGCAACGTTGCGCCCAACGCCCAAAGCCTGTCTGACTTCCTCGACTGTTAATGCAATACGTTTCTCCATGCAACTCCTCCTTTTTATCTCGTTGTGTTGTTCGACACTTATATTATACGATAATTTTCCATAAATTTCAATAATACGAAATCGATTAAAATGGAATTTTATCAGAAATTATAATTTATAATTGACCCATGCAATGCCAATAGGTATAATGATGAACAAGGGGGGATTAACAATGATTGATAAACCCATCGAAGTGCTTTCTATCGGAGAGAGAATCAAGAAGCTGCGTTATGAAAAAGGATACACTCAGCAAGAGATTGCTGACAAGCTACAGGTTTCGCAGGCTACTGTCGCTGGTTGGGAACGTGGTACAAGTAAGCCAAGTGTCAAAGTCAACAACAGATTGGCGGAGCTCTTCGGTGTAACAATTGAATACCTTTATCGTGACTGGGATGATGTCTTGATAATCAACGATACAACCATCGTAAAACCTTACAACGAGTTAGAGAGATGGCAAGACCAGTTTGAAGACGATGTGGAGGAAGAGGTTCACTCGCTGGTTGCTCTTTACAACTCGCTCAACAGCGAAGGCAAGCGACGCGTCAGAGAGCTGATGTTCGATTTAAGGCAGATTCCAAGATATCAATCCGCTACACACCGGGCGCAAATCAGCGAAGGAGAGAGTTAATAATGCCCCGCAAATCCACCCGCAACGCTCAAGGCGGCGGCTCAATCCGGCAGCGCAAGGACGGCACATGGGAAGGGCGATATACCGTAGGCCGTGATCCTGGCACAGGCAAGCAGATTCAAAAGAGCGTATACGCCGGAACGCAGAGAGAAGTCCGGCAGCTCCTCCAGCAAAAAACAAAAGCCATCGACGAAGGCTCATATACTGAGCCTGCGAAGATGACCGTCGGGCAATGGCTGGAGGTATGGCATGCGGAATATCTGGGCGGCGTCAAGCAGGCCACGGTTGCCCATTACAGATCCCACATTGAAACAAACCTGAAGCCGCATATCGGTGCTGTCAAGCTGGCGGCTCTGAAGCCGCATCAGGTGCAGTCGCTTTACAACAAGCTGCTCCGCTCAGAGAGCAACCCAAAGGGATTGAGCGCGAAGACCATCAAGAATCTGCACGGTGTGCTGCACAAGGCCATGAAGCAGGCTGTCATGCTCGGCTACATCAAGGTCAATCCAACAGATGCCTGCGTCCTCCCCCGCGTTGAAAAGAAAGAGGTTTCCTTCCTTGAGCAGGACAGCGTGAAAGCACTCCTCAAAGCCATTGAAGGACACCGGTTTGAGAAGGTGTACAAGGTTGACCTGTTCACCGGCATGCGTCAGGGCGAGATCCTTGGCCTCACATGGGATTGTGTCGACTTTGACACCGGTATTCTGACCGTCAATAAGCAGCTGCAGAAAGAGCATATCAAAGGCGGAAAATACAGCCTTGTCAGCTGCAAGACGGATCGTGTGCGCCGGATCAAGCCTGCGTCTTTCATCATGGATACGCTCAGACAGCAGCGCGCCAAGCAGAACGAAGATAAACTGCGCGCAGGAAGCGCATGGGCTAACGACTGGAATCTTGTCTTCACGAACGAGATCGGCGACCATCTCTGCGCGCCAACTGTATACAACCATTTCAAGAGAATCGTGGAGCAGATCGGGCTTCCCTCTGTCCGCTTTCACGATATGCGCCACACCTATGCCGTCATCTCTCTGCAGAACGGTGATGATATCAAGACCGTACAGGCAAATGTTGGCCACGCCACGGCGGCCTTTACGCTGGATGTTTATGGGCATGTTTCGCAGAAGATGCAGCAGGACAGTGCCGACCGCATGCAGGGGTATTTTGACAGCCTCAATGCATAAAAAGCAGGGTCAAACACCCTGCTTTTTCTTTATTCAATTCTGTAAAGGGTAAATTAAAGGGTAAAGCCCTGTTTTCAGGCAGCAAAAAAGCCCTGATTTTCTAATAAAATCAAGGCTTTTTCATTGGCGCAGAAGGAGGGATTTGAACCCTCGCGCCGCTTCACGCAGCCTACTCCCTTAGCAGGGGAGCCCCTTCGGCCTCTTGGGTACTTCTGCAAGACCGGTACATATGAAATTGGATAGCGGAGAGAGAGGGATTCGAACCCCCGGTACCTCTCGGTATCACTGGTTTTCAAGACCAGCGCCATAAACCACTCGGCCATCTCTCCAGTCTGCTCGAACCAGCAGACCTATTATATGCCAGTCTCCGGGGTTTGTCAACCCCTATTTTGCGCCCTGACGCCGGAAAGCCAGAAGCGCGCTCTTTCCTGCCGGGCGGAGGCTGTCCGGGGCGACGCGCAGTCGGCGCGCGGTATCCCAGCGGGTCTCCCCGGCGGCAGGCCATACGAGGACGAAGCCGCTTTCCCGCTGCTGCTCCGGCGCGGTCTGCACGTCCGTCATCGCCCGGATGCGGCGCGTGCTGTGTGCCGCGGCATGCAGCGCGAGCACGCAGCGCACCTCGGCGCGGTCGCTGGTCAGCGCGGAGGCCGTGCATTCCTCGGCGGTCAGCCAGCCGCGCACATCCTGCGCCGCCTTTTCCGGGGCGGCCGCGGTCTCTGCCGGGGCTGTCTCCGCGGGGAAGGTCACGGCGAACGGCTCGCGCACATGCACGCACGCCGGGATATCCGAATCCGCCGGCAGGTAGATCAGCGTCATGCGCATCAGACCCTCGGCCTCAAGCCGCCTGCCCGCAGGCGAGAGGGAGAGCAGCGTCGGCTGCGCGAAGCAGGCGAGCACGCTGCCGATCGGCTGCGCCTCCTGCGGCAGGGATGCCTGCAGCCGGACGCCCTCCCGCGCGCGGATCTCCTGCTCGCCGGTATGCACGTCGATTTCCTCATATACGGGCGTGAGCTCCTCGCCGCGCAGGGTGTACAGGTCGTCAAGCAGCATCGCATCCCCCAGCCGCCGCAGGCGCAGCGTCACGCGTACCTCGGCCTCCACGCGCAGCGTGCGCTGCTTCTCGTCGGCGTCCGCCATCACATCGACGACCTCCGCCTGCGCGACGGGCTGCGCGCCCTCCGGCAGGGGCGCCGGCAGCGTCAGCTCATAGGGCAGCTCATGCGTGGTGATCATCAGCGGGCGCCCGCCCTGCGCCGGCCTGTGGATGACGCGCACCTCGACCTTGCCGCTCACGCCGGTGCGCGCGCTGCCGCCGGTGATATCCTCCGCCGTCGCGCTGCCCGTCGCCGTCAGCACGCCGCCCGTCTCCAACCGCGCCGGCAGGTCGAACTCCTCCCGCACGAGCGTCTTCTCCTCGCCCAGCAGCTCGCCCGTGCAGCAGGTCAGGCTCTGGCGCTGCCGCTGCAGCCCGTCGCCGCCGGCGGCGTCCGTGATGACCTCGCGCGTGATCGGCTCAATCGCCTCCGCCCGCAGCGCAATCAGCGCGCGCAGCGCCATCCGCCCGCTCGCCGCCCGTCCGTCCGTCTCCTGCACGCAGGCGCTCGCCTCGATGCGCATCCCCGGCGCGGTCTGCTCCATCCGCATCGCATGCTCGAACGTACAGGAGGTCTCCATCGCGCGGATCCGCGTCAGATCCCCCTGCGTATACAGCACCTGAAAGCGCACCCGTCCGCGGATCCCGGCCTCGCCTGTGCCGGCCTGCGCGCCGGTGATCATCGCCTGCGCCTGCACGCTCAGCACCGTCACCGCGTCGCGCATGCTCCCCGGCAGCGTCGCCTCCCCCTCCACGCTCACCTGCTCCTCCTGCACGACCGCCAGCCGCTCGCAGCGCAGCGTATCCCTCGTCAGTTTCAGCTCCATAGCCGTCCCCCCTTGTCCTTGCCCTTCAGCCTATGCGCCGCGCCGCCCCGGCAGAACGGCCCGGCAGCGGAATTGGAGACCATTTCCTGTTGACAAATCCGCATTCCGGGGTATAATAAAAGCATATATAGGAACATTTGTTCCCATTATACACAAGGCGTACAATCTGTAAAGCAAAGGAAAGGGGGCGAGGCGCATGGGCCGCGTGATTCTGCACTGCGACGCCAACAGCTATTACGCCTCCGTCGAATGCCTCTACCGGCCGGAGATCCGCGATCTGCCGGTCGCCGTCGCCGGCAGCGTGGAGGAGCGGCACGGCATCATCCTCACGCGCAACCCGCTTGCAAGGAAATACGGGGTCAAGACCGGCGAGGCCATCTGGCAGGCGAAGCAGAAATGCCCGCAGCTCGTCTGCGTCCCGCCGGATTATCCGCTCTACGTCCGCTTCAGCGCGAAGATGCGCGCCATCTACGAGCAGTACTCCCCGCGTGTGGAGTCCTTCGGGCTGGACGAGGCATGGATCGACCTCACCGCCCCGGGCATGACGCTCGAGCGCGGCGAGCGCGTCGCCCATGAGATCCGTCTGCGCATCCGGGAGGAGCTGGGGATCACGGTCTCCGTCGGCGTGGCGGACAACAAGATCTTCGCCAAGCTGGGCAGCGACCTGAAGAAGCCGGACGCCGTCACCCTCCTCACGCCGCAGATGTACGACAGCCTCGTCTTCCCGCTGCCCGTGGGCGCGCTGCTCTACGTCGGCCCCAGCACGCAGCGCCGCCTCGCGCAGATCGGGGTCACAACCATCGGCGCGCTCGCGGCGTGCGATCCGCTGCTGCTGCGCCATCGCTTCGGCAAGAACGGGCTGACGCTCAGCGCCTTCGCCCGGGGGGAGGACCGCTCCCCCGTCATGCCGGTGGATCATCGCGCGGCGATCAAGTCCGTCGGCAACAGCACCACCCCGCCGCACGACCTCACCTGCATGGACGACGCGCGCTGCATCTTCTATCTGCTGGCGGAGTCCGTCGCCGCGCGCCTGCGGGAGAGCGGGCTTCGCGCGCGCTGCGTCACCATCAGCGCACGATCCACGGAGCTGGTCACCTGCTCCCGCCAGATCACGCTCCCGCGCGCAACCTGCCTCTCCGGCGAGATCGGGCGCACCGCGCTTGCGCTGTTTGACGAGCGCTTCCGCGCCAGCTTCCCCCTGCGCAGCGTGGGGCTCAGCTGCAGCATGCTCTCCCCGGACGATGCGCCCGTCCAGCTGGATTTCACCGGCGACGAGGCGCGCCGCCTGCAGCAGGAGCAGCTGGAGCGGTCCATCGACGACCTGCGCCGCCGCTACGGGCATCAGATCGTCCGCCGCGGCGTCGTGCTGATGGACAAGGGATACAGCGACATCAACCCCGTCGACGACCACAAGATTCACCCCGTGCCCTTCTTCGCGGGGTAAGATGAAGGAGGCCCTATGTCTGCCCGCCGGGAAAATGCATCCAAAATCTACGTCAAGGTGCGCGCCGATTTCACGACCGACGGGCGCATCCGCCCGCTGCTCTTCCGCGCGGAGGACGGCCCCGCCGTGCGCATCGACCGCATCCTCGACATGCGCGAGGCCGCCTCCCTCAAGGCCGGCGGTCAGGGCATGCGCTACACCTGCCGCACAGAGAGCGGCACCGTTCTGCTCTTCTATGACGACCCCTACTGGTTCATCGAGGCGACCTGAGCGAACGCATTCCCCCGCTGCGGAATACGATGCAGTATCCCGCAGAAAGGAGGGAGGAGCTGCCCGCCCGTCCGGCAGGCGGCTCCGCATACATCATGGAAACCTATGACCTTCCCGCGCGCGAGCGCACCGCCGACCCCGCCGCAACGCCCGCCATCCCCCTGCCCAATCCCGGCGAGGGCGGCGCGGTCTTCCCCGACAGCGGCGCTCAGACGCCCGCAATTCCCCTGCCCGGCGTGGGCGAGGGCGGCGCAGTCTTCCCCGGCGGCGGCGCGCAGACGCCCGCTGTCCCGCTGCCGTCCCCCGGCGAGGGCGGCGCGGTCTATCCCGGCACGGGGGTGCAGCCCCTGCCCGGGGGGCAGACCCTGCCTGGGGGGCTCTATCCGGTTTATCCATCAGCAGCGGCCGTCCGCTTCCTCAATGCCGCCTACGGCTATGCGCCCTTCCGCATCTTTATCGGCAATGCGCGCATCGTGCCGCTGCTGGGCGCGCAGTCCGTCTCATCCTACAGCCGCATCCCCGCGGGCTACCGCGTGGTGACCGTCGCCGGGCAGGACGGGTACATCTACCTGCAGCGGACGCTGCTGCTGGAGCCGTCCAGCCGCCAGACGATCGCGGTCGTCAACCGTGCCTCCGGGCTGGATCTGGTGCAGATCGCCGATCCCGTCTCCCGCCCGTCCGGGTACAATGGCAGTCTGCGCGTGGCGAACCTCGCCTCCGGCAGCGGCGCGCTGGACGTCCTGCTTGCCGACGGGCGCGTGATCTATGCCGACGTCCGCTTCAAGGAGGTCACCACCTTCAAGCGCATTGCCCCCGGCGCATACGAATTCGTCTTCGCGCGCACGAACCTGCTCCCCGCGCCCGCCTACACCGACATCGAGACGCTCGACTCTGCCTTCATCGGCATGAGCCCGACCGCCGACGCCGTCGCCTCGCTCTATCTCGCCGTGCAGGCCGGCTCCAGCTACACGGTCTGCCTCGTCAGCAGCGGCCCTGCGCGCGACGCCGTCGCCCCGCTCGTCATCGAGGACCGCTAGGCAGGCTGTGCCTGCACCCGCTTCCGGCGGGCTGTGCCCGCACCCGCTTCCGAACTACTTTAATAGGTATTGCTTCTCTCTGCTCGTTGTACGCTATCTTGCTGCGTTCGCGCGGAGGGCGCTCCGCAGCGCGGCACCCGCTTCCGGCGGGCTGTGCCCGCACCCGCTTCCGACGCCGCTATGCGAATAATGCTGCTTCTGCGGCCGAGGCCGCTGCTGTTGCTGCGTTCGCGCAGAGGGCGCTCCGCTGCGCGGTATCCGCTTCTCCGCGCACGGCATATATTCCGTATACCCCAAAACAAGCAGCCCGCGCCGCAGGTCTCCCTGCTGCGCGGGCTGTGCTTTATCCGTTTGTCGTTCCCGGTGGGCTGCTTTCCTGCCCTGTCCGTTCGCGCCGCGTCCTCTGGCGGATCTCCTCCGCCGCCCTGTCCACGAATCCGGGCACCGTCTCAACCAGCGACGTCCCCAGCGCGCGGAAAGCGTCGGTGATCGTCGTTTTGGTTTCCTCGTCCATATCGCCGAGTGCGCGCAGGATCGCAAGGATATTGCGCGGCTCGAACAGGCTGGCGACGTCGTCCCCGTCCGATGCGCTCAGCACCGCGTAGATCCCGTCGATCACCTGCCGTCTCTTCTGCGGCGCGAGCCCGGCCAGCCAGCGCTTGATCGTCTCCTCCGCAAGGCGGCTGGAGCTGCTGCGCTCGCTCACCCGGATGAAGCTGCCGCCCATCAGCTGCCATGTATAGGGGTTATGCTGCAGCGGGCCCACGCCGTCGCTGCGCACGACGATGAACGGCTCCGCATGCCACAGCAGGATGCCCACGACGGACGTCTGCGGCACAAAGGTATGGATCCGCGCATCCACCTCGTCAAACTCCTGCGAGGCAAAGACCGCTTCATTGAAGCCCGGCCCGTCGAAGTTATAGACCTCCTCCACGCGCGCCTTAACGTCCGGCACGGCGAAGACCGCCGCATACGCCGCAAGGCTGCCGCCCTTCGAGTGCCCGCCGAGGATAAACCGCCCGTCGTGCTCCTGTGCCGCCCGCTCCAGATAGGCCGCCGCCTCCCGCTGGGAGGGCACCTCCCCGGAGAACGCCATGTTGAAGTCCTCCTTCCACCCGACGACGGTGTTGTCCGTCCCGCGGAAGGCGATGAACGCCGGCCCACTCTCCGGGATGAAGGTCACCGCGGAGAACTGCTGCTCCGCCGCGTCGTCCACATGGCTCACATACCCGCACACGCGCATCGCGCCAAAGCGCACGCTGCCCGCCACGGCCTCCAGCAGCAGCCGGTCCATCCGCGTGGATTCCATCATCGCGAGGCTGAACAGCCCGCGCTCCAGCAGCGCCTGCGCCGCCTCCCGCAGCGTCACGCCCGCCCCCGCGCATGCGCCGTCCGCGATCTGCTCATAGGGCATATAGGACAGGTAGCTCAGCACCAGCGCATCCACCTCGCCGATGGGTACCTGCGCCACGGGGATATCCCCGCGCCATGCGATGTAGTCGATGATGTTCGCCATGCGCTCACGCCCTTTCCGCGTCCTTTTCTTCCTCCTGATTATAGCCGCCCTGCACCGCCGCTGTCAATCGCCGCCGCTCATCCGCCGCGCGGCATATGCAGCGCTATGCATATGCCGCTCCTCGCCAAACGATGCGCCCGGAGCAGGTTTTTCCATCCGTCAACCCTGCCGAAAAAACGCATTATCTTCCATAAAACCGCATAAAAATCCAATAATTGCCGAGTTCGAATTGACATCCGTTCTCTATTGTTTTATACTAAGCCGAATACCCTTCGCGAGACGGGGGCTTTTCATCATCGACATACGGAGGGTTCTATGCTCCATCAATGGGAATTGACCATCCCTTCTCTCTCGCCGCGGCTCCGGCGGCGTGCTTATGTCTATCTGCCGCAGGAATATTCCGCTCAGCCGCAGCAGCGCTATCCGGTCATGTATATGTTCGACGGGCAGAATGTCTTTCTTGACTCGCACGCCACCTTCGGCACCTCATGGGGCATGTATGACTACATGAACAGGACGAAGACGCCGCTGATTATCGCCGCCGTGGAATGCAACAGCGTGGGCAACGGGCGCCTGCGCGAGTATTCGCCATTCCCGCATGCATCGGGCGAGCTCGGCCCCATCCATCCGCTGGGGCATGCATACATGAACTGGCTGGTCTCCTCGTTCAAGCCGATGATCGACAGGAAGTACCGCACCCTCCCGGACAGGGAGCATACCCTCATCGCCGGCTCCTCCATGGGCGGGCTGATGAGCCTGTACGCCGTCTCGGCGTATAATCACGTCTTCTCCCGCGCCGCCTGCCTCTCGCCCAGCCTCTGGGTGAATCCCGACGGCGTGCGCAGGATGATCCGCCGCGCGGATTATGCCGAGGGTACATGCATCTACATGGACTACGGCAGGGGCGAAATGGGCAACCACGAGGCCAGCTTCGCCGCGCTGAGTGCCGCCAGTCAGGCGCTGCTCGCCCGCGGCACGGACCTCACCTTCCGCATCGTGCCCGGCGGTACCCACTGCGAAGCCTCGTGGGCGAAGCAGGTGCCCGCCTTCATGCATTGTCTGGGCTTCTCCCCGGCGTGACGCCGGTTCCTCTTCCGACCGGTTCTGCTATGATCCGCTTCCCTGCGGGCGAGGCCGCCGCTTTGCCTTCATGCAGGCTGCGCTTCTCCCCGGCATGATGCCGGTCCCGCTTCCAACCGGGTCTGCCATAGCCCGCTCCTCTGCGGGCGAGGCCGACGCTTTCCCTTCATGCAGGCTGCGCTTCTCCCCGGCGTGACGCAGGACTGAGCCGCCAAAGACAACCACAGCCAATACAAAGGAGATATCCCTCATGGAAATCCGCTATTTCAAGCAGTACTCCCACTCCCTCGGCCGCGATATGGAGTTCAAGATCTACGGCCATCGCGGCAAGCCCTTCCTCTTCATCCCCTGCCAGGCCGGCCGCTTCTGGGATTTTGAGTCCTTCCACATGGACGACATCTTCCGCCCGTGGATCGACGCGGGCAAGATCATGGTTTTTTCCATCGACACCATCGACGGCGAGACATGGGCCGACAAGGGCGGCGACTGCCGCCGCCGCATCGAGCGCCACGAGCAGTGGTACAACTATGTGGTCAACGAGATGGTCCCGGCCATCCAGCACTACGCCGGCGAGCGCAACTGGAACCAGCAGCTGATCACCACCTTCGGCTGCTCCATGGGCGCGCAGCATGCGGCCAATCTCTTCTTCCGCCGCCCGGATCTGTTCGACGGCGTGCTCGCCCTCTCCGGCGTGTATGACTCCATCGACTCCTTCGGCAGCTACATGGACGACCTCGTCTACGCCAATTCCCCGGTCAATTACCTCGCCAACATGCCGGACGATCACCACTACCTGCGCATGTACAACGAGCGCAGGATCATCATCTGCGTTGGTCAGGGCGCATGGGAGGACGAGCTCAAGGCCAGCACCGCGCGTCTGGCGGACGTCCTCTACCGCAAGGGCATCAAGGCCTCCGTCAATTTCTGGGGTCATGACGTCAATCATGACTGGGACTGGTGGTACAAGCAGACCACCCACTACCTCCCCTACATGATGGGCGAACGGTAAGCGCATCCCCCGAAGGCGGTCATTCCGCCCAAGGTTTATCCATACATCCGATTCAAAGGAGCGATTCTCATGAAGAATTTCATTTTCATCTCCCCAAACTTCCCGACCAACTACTGGAAGTTCTGCGCCGAGCTCAAGAAGAACGGCATGAACGTGCTGGGCATCGGCGACTGTCCGTATGACGAGCTCATGCCCGAGCTGCGCGCCTCCCTCAACGAGTACTACAAGGTCTCTTCTCTGGAGAATTATGAGGAGGTCTTCCGCGCCGTCGCCTTCCTGACCTACAAGCACGGCAAGATCGACTGGCTGGAGAGCAACAACGAATACTGGCTCGAGCGCGACGCCGCGCTGCGCACCGCCTTCCATATCACCACCGGCTTCCAGGCCAGCGATATGGACGCCGTCAAGTACAAGTCCAAGATGAAGGCCTACTATGCGAAGGCCGGCATCCGCACCGCCCGCTATCACCTCGTGCATGACTACGAGGGCTGCAAGAAGTTCATCGCCGAGGTCGGCTACCCGGTCATCGTCAAGCCGGACAACGGCGTGGGCGCCTCCAGCACCTACAAGCTCAAGTGCGACGCGGACTTCGATTACTTCTACGCCACCAAGGACGACGTCCTCTACATCATGGAGGAGTTTGTCAACGGCACCGTCCACACCTACGACGCCATCATCGACGCCGACGGCAGGCCGCTCTTTGAGACCGGCAACGTCACCATGGACTCCATCATGGACACCGTCAACACCAACGGCAACTCCTGCTACTACATCGAGAAGGTGCTGCCCGAGGCCATGCGCGACGTCGGCCGCCGCACCGTTGAGGCCTTCGGCGTGAAGAGCCGCTTCGTCCATCTCGAGTTCTTCGTCCTCAACGATGACCAGCCGGCGCTGGGCAAGAAGGGCGACATCCTCGGTCTGGAGGTCAACATGCGTCCGTCCGGCGGCTGG